>NZ_JBFUKF010000417.1:0-4339 GCF_056400985.1 Mucilaginibacter sp. P4_G9
GCGATAGGCTTATCTGAGGCGCGCAAAGCGGGTGCAAAGGTGCCTAAAAAGAAAAGTTAAATATTAACATAACCACAAAGCTATCGCAAAAGACGGCTTTGTGGTTATGTTTAATTTTACGATCTATTTAAAATCAGTGCTTATCCAGCTCGCCAGGTTACCTTCTTTGTTAATTTGTGCCAGCTTTTCTACATCATCATCTTTTTTGTGCGATTCTTCAATGTTGTATTTGGCTATCACTGCCCGTAGTGCTACAAGATTGGCGGTGTTTTTGTCAAAATCGTTTTTATGTTGCAATGCATATTTTGCATACTGCGAGGTGTAGGTAAATAACAACTCAGGGTTTTGATCTGATAAATCATTAACTGCTTTATTAATAGATACCGATACGCTATGCGAGCCCTGTACCCATGCTAAAATAAATAACCGGGCTGCCTGTCTTTTATCCCTTTTATCTTTCCAGCCTGTTTGCTGCAGCCAGTCGGCGGTAGTAATTACCTGTTGCTCGTACATAATAAAGTCGGCATCGGTTTGCAATTCGTAATGCATGGGTACATCATATTTTTGTGCCGTTGCAGTTAGGGTAAAAGCGGTTATCGCGATTATAAGCGTTAGTATCTTTTTCATTTTTTGTTTTTACAGAATTAATTAATACATGAGATTCCGAACCCGGAACCACTGCAAATTTATTAATATAAGGAAAAACTGCTCAATTAGTTTTTGTAAATGTATCCATAATATCCATTAACGTAACAGCTTCGTCAATAGAACAGGGGTTTGGACCTTCGTTTTTAAAGTAAGAAACGATCTTTTCTATCATTGGTTGCTGAATGTGCTGTGGATGCTGAAAGGTAATAGTTTCATCTTCAGTATCGGTTTTCCAGCTTATGTAATTACCAAAGAACGGGAAGGTTATTTTGCCTTTGGTGCCGATAATCTCACAGGTATCAGTAGTAAGGCTTTCGGCTACGTTGAAGCACCAGGAGCCGTTAACTACTACGTTGTTGTTAAACACAATTTCTCCGCAAACATGGTCGTCGGCAGGTGATGAGGCCGATTGATTGAGCGAGAATCCATGATACCTTTCAGGTTCACCAAAATAAAACAACATCAAATCGAGCTGATGAGGAGCCAGGTCATGAAAATATCCCCCGCCAGAAAATTCGGGAAGCACCCGCCAGTTGGTTTTGGTATCGGCAATGAGCTTAGGCTTGCTGCTTTGCCACATCCTGATCTGCACAGTACGAACCTCGCCAATTTTCTGTTTATCCAACAGCTCCTTTACGGCCAAAAACATGGGTACGGCCCTGCGGTAATGTGCTACCGTTAGCTTTGAGCTGCTTTGTTTTACAGCCTCCGCCATGGCCCGCGCCTCGGCAGCATTACGGGTAACCGGTTTCTCTACGTATACATTAAAGCCTTTTTGCAGGGCGCTTAAAGCATAATCCAGGTGTGATGACGGGGGCGTGGCAATGTATATGGCGTTTATATCTGCTTCACCCATCATTTTATCTGCGTCATCATACCATTTGCTCACCTGGTGCCGGCTGGCATAATCGGCAGCTTTGGCCGCATCACGGCGCATAACTGCAATAAGGTCACTATCCGCAACTTTTTTAAATGCTGGTCCGCTTTTTTTTTCGGTTACATCCCCGCAACCAATTATGCCCCAATTAATAGTTGTCATTAGTAGCCCCCTCTAAATCTCCCCCTGAAGGGGGAGACTTTTTTAATTTTGTTTAATTGAAATTGAACTGGTCCCAATAAACTGCCTAGCAGTTTCCCCTTTAGGGGGTTAGGGGGCCAATATCTTTTCTATCTGCGTTAATTCATCGGCAGAAAACGCAATGTTATCCAATGCCTTTAATGAATCGGCAAGTTGCTCGGCGCGGCTCGCACCAATCAGTACCGATGTAACCCTGTTATCTTTTAATAACCATGCCAATGCCATTTGGGCAAGTGTTTGGTTGCGTTGCAGGGCCAAATCGTTAAGGCGTTTTATCTGGCTTAACCTTTCGTCTGTTATCTGGGCAACCTGTAAAAAGCCGGTTGCTTTTGCTGCTCTTGAATCCTCGGGAATACCATGCAGGTATTTGTTGGTTAATAACCCCTGGGCCAATGGCGAAAATGGGATACAACCCACACCTTCATTGCCCAATACATCCATTAAACCGTTTTCAACCCAACGTTCAAACATAGAGTATTTAGGCTGATGGATAAGGCATGGCGTACCCAGGTCCTTTAATATTTTGATAGCTTTTGCAGCAAGGTCGGCAGGATAGTTAGAGATACCTGCATATAAAGCTTTACCCTGGCGAACGATAAGGTCAAGGGCAGCCATTGTCTCTTCCAGCGGTGTTTCGGGATCGGGACGGTGGTGATAAAATATATCCACATATTCCAGGCCCATACGCTGAAGGCTTTGATCTAAACTTGCAACCAGGTATTTTTTTGAGCCCCAATCGCCATAAGGGCCGTCCCACATGGTATAACCGGCTTTGCTGCTGATGATCATTTCATCGCGGTAGCCACGGAAATCTTCTTTTAAAATACGACCGAAATTTTCTTCGGCTGAGCCCGGAGGCGGACCGTAATTGTTTGCCAGGTCAAAATGGGTTATTCCGCTGTCGAAAGCGAGATGCAAAATTTTACGGTAGTTTTCGGTAACATCAACATGCCCGAAATTGTGCCATAAACCAAGCGAAATAGCCGGTAATTTGATGCCGCTATTACCACAACGACGATATTGCATTTTTTTGTACCTGTCTGCAGATGGAACGTAAGTCATATATAAAAGGTGAGGATTGAGATGTTTTCTAATGTTCGTAAAAATATAATTTAATATAGATATCAGAAGTAAATATTTTGTGATGATGAATGCTTTACGGCATGGCTTCTACATTATTTACCAACATTTGTTGCCTGGCCCAGTCTCTTAATAAGGATAAAAAGGGTAATAGTTCGCGGCCGGTTCCGGTAAGTTCATATTCAACTTTGGGTGGTACTTCAACATAAACTTTGCGGGTTATCAGGCCATCATCTTCCAGTTCTCTTAGTGCCTGGGTAAGCATTTTTGGGGTAACACCGGTAACTGTTTTACGCAATTCGCCATAGCGAAGTATCCCGGTACGTAATCGCCATAAAATACGGCCTTTATATTTACCGCCTATACGCTGAAAGGCGTAATCTATTCCACATTTGGGCAGCTGTCTTTTCATTTTTTTTTCTATTAAATCAAAATTAATATGGCTGATTTACAGTTTGGTAACTTTTAAGTGACCAGGTTACTTTTTAGTGCCTACTTGATAACGGTACGCTACAAATATAACTTTGATACATGAAAACAAACCTGATAACCATAATTTGTATAATGAGCAGCCTGGTGGCATTCGCTCAGAAAAAGGAAACCAAATTAGCCGGAACTTATGAACTGGTTGCTGTAGATAATATTCTTGCAGATGGCACCCGGGTTCATTTATATGGAAATACTCCGCAGGGGCTGCTGATATTTGATGCCAAAGGTCATTATGCACTGCAGATATTTAGCCAGGGGCGACAAAAGTTTGTCGACAACGATAAAAGTAAAGGCACCGACGAGGAGAACCGTGCCGCGGTAAAAGGCAGTAATGCCCATTTTGGCACTTATACCATTGATGATGCTAATGGTACTATTACGTTTAACATTCAACATGCCTCATTCCCTAACTGGGAGGAGACACAGCAAAAACGGCCTTTTACCTTGATAGGTTCAACTTTTAAGTATGTTGTGCCTGCGCCAACTACAGGAGGGGCTGTAACGGGAGAGGTAGAGTGGAGAAGGATTGAATAAGCTGTGGACAGATATTGAAAATTTATACTTAATATAGGATCATTATTGTTTACCAATTGTTATGAAGATTTTTGCTGAAACTGACCGATTGATTTTGAGGGAAATAATACCAATAGATGCAAAAGGAATGTTTGAGTTGGATTCGGATCCGGAAGTGCATCGCTTTTTGGGAAATAAACCGCTCAATACCATAAATGAGAGCAAAAAAATTATAGATTTTATAAGGCAGCAATATCTGGACTTTGGCATTGGCCGATGGGCGGTTATTGAAAAACATACCGGCGATTTTATTGGTTGGGCAGGGCTTAAATTTATAAATGAGGAAGTAAATCACCAGATTGGATATTATGATCTGGGTTATAGGTTCATAAAGAGGTATTGGGGGAAAGGCTATGCAACAGAAGCTTCAATTGCAGCCCGCGATTATGGGTTTAATCAACTACAATTAAATGAAATTTTTGGCATGACTGATATTAATAATCATGCATCAAAAAGCGTACTTGAAAAAAC
>NZ_JBFUKF010000418.1:0-4314 GCF_056400985.1 Mucilaginibacter sp. P4_G9
ACGTGGCATTGATGTTATCCTCACATACAACAGCAACTCCGATCAGGGGAAAGCTGTTGCTGATACCATCAACAGCAGCGGAGGTAAGGCTGTTGCCTTGCAATTGGACACATCTAAAACCAGCTCCTTTAACGGCTTTGCCGATCAAATCTCGCAGGTGCTAAAGCGGGAATGGAACCGGGAGAATTTCGATTATCTTGTCAATAACGCAGGGATATCCCAGCGGATGCTCATCAAGGACACAACCGAAGAGTTATTCGACGAACTTGTGGATGTAAATTTTAAAGGCGTGTTTTTCCTTACGCAAAAATTGATTCCATTGATTGTTGATGGTGGTCAGGTTATTAATATTTCTTCCGGGCTTGCCCGTTTCGCCTTTCCTGGTGTTGCCGTATATGGTGCTCTTAAATCCGCGATAGAAGGCTTGACACGGTATTTTGCCAAAGAGTATGCCGGAAGGAAGATTCGCGTAAATAGTGTCGCACCAGGCGCAATTGACACTGAATTCGGTGGTGGGAAAGGTGATGATAACCATCGCGAGCAGATCGCCGGCATGACTGCGCTCGGACGTCTTGGAAATGCGGACGATGTGGGCATGTTTGTCGCATCAATGCTATCCGAAGACAGCCGCTTTGTAAATGCCCAACGCATCGAAATAGCGGGCGGGATGTTCATATAGTTCCCGGGGAAACATGCCTGGTCTTTGTTCCGCAATTTTTTAAACTCAAAAACATATTTGTGAACGGGCCTTGCTGGGGTCATCAATGGCAGGGTGTTTCCTGTATAAGTCCTTTTTAGTAAATTTACTTAACTTCCTAATCGGTAATTATATGCAACAATCATTTGTCGATATCAATACCATACATGAGCTGCATAAGCTGTACGACTGCCCGCCACCGAAACATCCGCTGGTTTCTTTCCTCCAGTTGCAGCAGGTCAGCAGGAATAACTTTCCGGAAAAAGAAACCGCGTTCCGGCTGGGGGTTTATGCTGTGTATCTTAAACAGTTAAAAGGATCAATGGGCTACGGGCGCTCACATTACGATTTTGATCAGGGCACATTGGTGTTTACCGCACCGGGGCAGGCTGTTGCTACACAGCGCTACATTTCCTATGATGACGGCTGGGGGTTATTCTTTCACCCTGATTTGCTGTACCGGACCGGGCTGGGCAAAAAGATACATGGATACTCATTTTTTCAGTACGATGCCAATGAAGCCCTGCACGTATCCGAGGATGAAAAGAAGACATTGCGTAACTGCGCGGATAACGTGGTGCAGGAGTATTCGCAAAACATAGACAAACATTCACAGGAATTGATCGTAAATAACGTTGAATTACTGCTCAACTACTGTAACCGTTTTTACGACAGGCAGTTCTTCACACGTTCCAAACCCAGTCAGGACCTGGTCCAGCAGTTTGAAAACCTGCTGCTGGACTATTTTTCAAAGGATTCGCTGATCAATGACGGCCTTCCAGATGTAAAATATTTCGCATCGCGGCTCAATCTCTCTGCTGATTATCTTTCCGACCTGCTGAACAGGTATACCGGGAAAACTACCCTGGAACATATCCACCTGCAACTGGTAGACAAAGCGAAGTCCTTGCTATGGGGCACAGAGAAAAACATCAGTGAAATTGCTTTTGATCTCGGCTTTGAACACCCCTCTCATTTCACAAAAATATTTAAAAACAAAACAGGTAAGTCACCGTCGGATTTCAGGCATCTGAATTGAAAATGAGGGCATTCTGTCATTTTATAAACAAATATTAAACACACACACCATGAAATTAAATCCCAACCGCGGCATCCGCATATTTAAAACATTGGTTATTTTTATCATGACGATTTTCGTCTCAGCATTACAAGCCCAGGTCCCCGCAAGAATCCAAAACATTGTGCTTGTTCATGGCGCATTTGTAGATGGGTCCGGGTGGCAGCCGGTCTATGACATCCTCACCAAAAAAGGTTACAAGGTCAGCATTGTCCAAACTACGCTGACTACCTTTGAAGGCGATGTAGCTGCGGTAAAACGGATAATTAACCAGCAGGACGGGCCTTGCATTTTGGTAGGGCATAGCTATGGAGGTGCCGTAATAACAACGGCTGGTAATGACTCCCTGGTTCGCGGGCTGGTATATATTGCCGCACATGCACCAGATCAAGGCGAATCTGAAGCTGGCAACGGCAAAATTTTCCCGGCTGCCTATAAATCACTGATCAAGGGAAGTGACGGCTGGGACTACATTGACCCAAAAATGTTTGCCGCTGATTTTTCAGGCGACTTGCCAAAACCCACAGCAGATTTTATGGCTAATTCTCAGACGCCTACAGCCGACCTGGTATTCCATGCCATCATCCAGGATCCGGCCTGGAAAACAAAACCTGTTTGGTATATGGTGGCAAAATCCGACAGGATTATTAACCCGGATTTAGAACGGATGTATGCCAAAAGGGCCAATAGTAAAAAAACAGTGGAAGTAGACGGAGCAAGCCATAGTGTCTATATAAGCCATCCTAAAGAAGTCGCAGACTTGATAATTTCCGCAACTGTCTTTCGCTAAAGGAGGACAGGGGGAATGTAACTATTGCTGACTTAGGGCGGTTGCTGATATCCAAGGCCAGATTCCGTTAGTTGGTTCAGCGTTTTGGGTAGGYTGCTGGTAAATTTGCCCAAGGTAAGCAGTTATGGAAATATGGGTAAATTGGCTATTCTAATGCTGACATTTGTTTTCTGTATTGTTTCGTGATCGAACTCCGAAGCAATTTTTTCAATATTTTGCTTCAATTGACCTTTAATTTTTGTAGGTTAAGTGAATCTTTATTTTTTCGTCAATTGAAAATAATGGCGATAAATATTTTTTTGATAATAGCGACATAGGTTAAAATACCTATGCCGCCTTAACTAACATATGATAAAGGATAATATAGTAATACCTTATTCATATAATCCATAAGAAATAAAATATCTTATTAATACTGCTCATTTAGCCTTATATTAACGGCTCCAATTAATTAAACTATACTGTATGGGAAAACCCTTACTTACGCATAAATTATACCTGTATATAAGGTACATTGTTATATATAGTGTGCTAACCATTACCGCCGCATCATCCTGCCTGGCGCAGGCTAATTCTGTAAAGGGGCTGTTTGAGCGGCTTAATACAGCAAAACACGATACCGACAGGGTAAATACCTACTATGCTATTTCCAGGCAATACTGGGGTAAAAATGCCGACAGCGCGCTTTTAATGGCGCAAAAATCGCTTGATCTGGCACAAAAAATTCATTTTGAAAAAGGGATAGCGCTGGCATATGTGTCGAAAGGGGTAGCCCTGGGATACAAGGGAAAATGGCCCGAAGCGCTGGAATGCCATTTTCAATGTTTGCGCATCAGCGAAAAATTGGGGATGGAAGGGTTAAGCGGGAATGAATATAATAATATTAGCGGCATGTACATCAGTATGGGGGATTATCCCAAAGCGCTTTATTATAACCGCTTAGCTTATAAAATAGCCCTGAAGCAAAATGATCCCACGCATCAGGGTGTAGTTAGCCTGCTGATAAACTTAGGCGAAATATTTAAGAAAAAAGGGCAGCCTGATTCGGCCATAGCTTATAATAACCAGGCGTTGATCATAGCTAAAAAAGGAAAAGACCTCGCCACTGCAGCTATTGCCTTGTATAACATTGGCGAAAACTACGTCGCCAAAAAAAATTACCCGCTGGCACAGGTTTATTTTTACAAATCGCTTGATATTGCACAAAAAACCGGTGATGATGAAGGTGTTGCTTATTGCCATACTGGTTTGGCCCTTACTTGCTATTATACAGGTAAATACAAGGCCGGTATGCTGTATGCACAAAAAGGGCTGGAGGAAAGCAAAAAATCGGGTATTGTTGAACTTATTGCAACTGCCTACAACGTGCTGTACCTAACCAATCAAAAAAAAGGCAGTTATAAAAAAGCGCTCTACTATCGGAACCTTGAAGTTGCCTTAACCGACAGTCTGAAAACCGCGGAAAAAGAAAAAGTTATCAGGACTATCCAATCAAGCTATGAACTGGAACAAAAGCAAATTCAAATTAACCTGCTGAATAAGGATAAGATAATAGGGCAGAAGAAACTGGAGGAAGTAAAATTGAGGCGGGATATACTAACCGGGAGCGCTATATTTTTGCTGGTGCTTGCTTTCATCCTGTTTAGAAACTACACACAAAAAAGAAAGCTTAGTGAACAACTGGCCTTGCAAAATAAAGATATATCGGCACAAAACCTGCAACTGGAAGAGCTGGTGCACGTAAAGGAC
>NZ_JBFUKF010000419.1:0-4305 GCF_056400985.1 Mucilaginibacter sp. P4_G9
GGCGGACCTGCACAGTTCGCGATTGCCGCGCTGCGCTCGCAATGACATAGATTATATTAAAAAACAACGCTGACAATCAGTGATTTGCGAACACATCATTATAAGTAAAACCTTAATTGCTCCTTTTAAGCGTTGCAGCCAAATGCTTGCCCTGGTAAACAAGGTGCATTTTTATCGAATCGCCATATAGCTTGCCGGTATGGGGGGCATTGCCATTGGGCACGGGTACATTAAAAGAAAAGTCGTCGCCATTGATCATGCCATCGGTAATAATTACCTCACCTGCCGGTGTTAACGCTGTGCCTGTAAGCTTGCCGCTATCTACCTTAAAGTTATAAACCAATTGAAAAATGCTATCGTCGGGCAATTTTACCGCACCACTCCATTTGCCGTTCAGATTGCTCACCGCGGCCAGGCAAACGGCAAATAACAGTACAAATATAGCGGTGGTGGTTATCGTTTTTCTCATCCTGAGCAAATGTGTTAACTGAATACAATTTCGACAGGATAAAGTTTTAATTATTCGCAACCAGGCTACAAAAACTTACCTCCGCGCTTTCTTTTTAAACATCGCAACCTACCTGATTACCAGCCTCATAATAAAGTAAAATAACAGATAATCAACATATTTTTAAAACCAATTGCTGTTTTAACAGTTAAACTATCTATGAAAAAGACAATTTTAAGCTGGAGTTTCATCCTGTTTGCAACTTTAGGTTTTAGCCAGGTACTTAAACCTGTAAAAATAGATAGCCTTGTTACTATTTCTTTACCTGCAAACTTTACAAAAAAAGATACATTAGGGCAGCAGATTTACCAGGGTACAGCCTCTTTGGGATATATATATGTTATTCGTGCCGAAAATGCCGCAAACAATAAGCCCTTAAATAAAGAGAAAGACCTGAAAAAGGTATTTGAAAATTTTGCTGATGGCATCCGCAAGCAATCACGCAATGGCAGCATCATGAACCCACGCGATACAACTATCGGTACACTTGAAGCCAGGGTGTTTACGCTGAGGGTTGATAACAGCGCCTCAACAGGTGAAGCACCGCAATTAAGGCAGTTTATCCTTTTATATACGCAGGAAGCCACTTACACCATAGAGTATTTTTATCCAGAAGCCAGGGCAGACCTTGCCAAGGCCGAGCTAAAAGAGTTTACTGGCTCCATAAAGCTTGCGCCCGATTTGAAACGTAATGATCAGTATATTTCAAATGCAAAAGGTTTGTCAACTCCTTTAAAAATAGCTTTATATGGCGGCGCTCCGCTTATCATCATTATTATAGTGATAGCTATGCGCAGGAAAAAACGACTGGCGGCCGAAGCCTGATTATTTGAAAAGCGTTTGGTATAGGCCTGTTTTCCATTTATCGGTATGGATAAATTGCCGGCTTTCCAGCCAGCTTAGCCAAAATACGGTAACCATTACGCCAATAACCGAACCGGCAATTACATCTTCAAAAAAATGCTGGGTAAGGTACATTCTTGAGTAGCCAACCAATATGGCAATTAATAAGGCTGGGACACCCCAGCCTTTATTTTTGCACCAATAAGTTATTACCACCGCGGCCGAAAAAGCACTTGCTGTATGCCCCGAGGGGAAACTGTTGTAACTGAGGATATAAATATCTTTAACGGTATGTACGTGGCTCCACTGATCACTAAAGTAAATTTTTGGCCTCGGGGCATCAACCATGTACTTTAATACCTGGGCCACGAGGGATGTTACAAGGTAGCTTGATATCAATAAAAGGAATTTGCGATAGCTGAATAAAAGCAAAATTAATGATAGCGAGATAACCGTAAGGCCATCGCCTATATCGGTCATATAGGGTTCAATATAGTCGGCCCAGGGGCTGTTCCATCCGTTAACCGCAAAATATATTTCGGGGCGTGTATAAAATATTTTGATAACCAAACAGGTGCACAAAAGCAGCAGGTAGAGTATAAAAAATGGCTTAATCCTGTGTAAAACATCATTTATCCCTATCTTCATGGTGCAAAATAAGCATATACTTATTCAATGCAAAAAAATGATTATGTTTGGGAAGGGTTCACTATTATTAATTTAATTAAATGTCGAAAAGCATATTTCGTAAAAAGTCAGTTGCCAAAATATTACATGATGTTGAATGCGGTTTCAGCGACAGCGAACACCCCGGTACCGCGGCTTCCCAGCTCAAAAAAGAACTTAACGTTAAAGACCTGACCCTCATGGGCATAGCCGCCGTAGTTGGCGCAGGCATTTTCAGTACTATCGGCGAGGCATCTTTTCATGGTGGTCCGGCTGTTTCCCTTTTATTTATTGTAACTGCTATTACCTGTGGTTTTTCGGCACTATGCTATGCCGAATTTGCATCCCGGATCCCTGTTGCCGGCAGCGCCTATACCTATGCCTACGCTTCATTTGGCGAACTGATAGCCTGGATAATCGGCTGGGATCTGCTCATGGAATATGCTATTGGTAACATTGCTGTTGCCATATCCTGGAGCGAGTATTTTGTAAACCTGCTGGAGGGCTTTAACATTCATCTACCCAAATACCTTGCTATGGATTATGTTTCGGCCTTAAGAGGGCACGAAGCGGTGTCGGCTGCAGGAGCTAATTYAGCCATTATTGGCGATAGGGTAAAAAGTGYCGCCATGGCCTGGGACAACGCGCCGGGTATTGGCGGTTTTAAACTTATTGCCAACCTGCCGGCTTTAGGTATAGTATTTATTATCACTTACCTGGTTTACATCGGCATCCGCGAAACAAAGAAGGCAACAAATGCTATGGTGGTATTAAAGGTACTGATAGTTATAGCGGTTATAGTGGTAGGCTTTTTTTACGTTACACCAGCTAACTGGCATCCATTTATGCCAAACGGTTTTGGCGGCGTGATGAAAGGAGTATCAGGTGTATTTTTCGCCTATATCGGTTTTGACGCAATTTCGACTACGGCCGAGGAATGCGAACAACCACAGCGCGACCTGCCCCGGGGCATGATCTATTCGCTTATTATATGTACTGTTTTATATATCCTTATAGCGCTTGTACTTACCGGTATGGTAAGCTATAAAGAACTACAGGTTGGTGATCCGCTTGCTTTTGTTTTTGCCAAAGTGGGCTTACATAAGGTAAGCTACATCATATCAATAAGCGCGGTAATTGCTACCGCAAGCGTTTTATTGATATTCCAGTTAGGCCAGCCGCGTATCTGGATGAGCATGAGCCGCGATGGGTTATTGCCTAAAGCATTCTCCCGTATTCACCCCAAATTTCATACGCCGGCATTTGCAACTGTTGTTACCGGCTTTGTGGTAGCCGTGCCCGCCCTGTTTATGAACCTTACCGAGGTTACCGATTTAACCAGTATAGGTACCCTGTTTGCATTTGTATTAGTTTGCGGAGGGGTGCTGTTACTGCCCCGTGAAGCTGCGGTTAAAGGCAAGTTCCATTTGCCTTATGTTAACGGAAAGTTTATTGTTCCGCTGATAACTATTATCATCCTGGGTTCGCTTTTTTATTTAAAGCCTGCCCCCCAGGTTGAAATGATGCAGTTTAAAAAACTAAAGGAAAAACCTGCAATAATAGAAAGCCTGGATGCTGCTGATAATACAGCCTTGTTTACTACCTGCAGCATGCTTTATGGCAAGCAAAACGTTAGTGGCACGGTTGCCCAAACAAAGTATTTTAAAGATCTTGAGGATGATAACTTTAACACAGCGCTGAGGATCACCCCTATCAGTGATRCTAAAAAGTATCACTTAGGATTAGACGGTTTTTTATATAATTTCCCTAATTACCTGTTCTTTATCCTCATCATTATAATAAGTATATATAGCTTCCTTAAAAACTTCTCACTGATACCGGTTTTGGGCCTTATGAGCTGTTTTTACCTGATGACCGAACTTGGTTATACCAACTGGCTACGCTTCCTGATATGGCTGGTAATAGGCTTGGTTATCTACTTCTCCTACAGCTACAAAAACAGTATATTGGGCAGGGAGGCTAAAACCACTTAACACCTATGTGGACCTGCCCCATCTGCAACCGGGAATTTACAAACACCAACCAGGTACACTCCTGCCGGGAGCGTAACCTGGGCGATTTTCTACAGGGTAAATCAGACCATACAATAGCGCTGTTTGATCACCTGGTGAATGAATACCTGCAAATGGCCCCCATTAAGGTTTATCCCACCAAAAGCATGATCGCTTTAGGCTTGCGTACCAATTTTGCCTATGTAACCCAGTTAGGCAAAAATTTTATTGACGTAGTATTTCCTTTTAACCAGATCTACGCTGATAACCTTTGCT
>NZ_JBFUKF010000420.1:0-4287 GCF_056400985.1 Mucilaginibacter sp. P4_G9
AGCTGGGTTTTAGACGAATAAATGAGCCCTAATGATGACTTTTCAAGCATTTTAACTCTTAATTAATCCGCGTTCTTTGTTAGTCACCAGGATATTGGGCAACTGTTTCCACCTCGCAAACAATCATTTAACTGTAATTTAAAAAATAACAGTTAAAAAAATACTGCATATACCATAAACAAGTTTACCTTTGTACTGTAATATTAAAAATTACAGAATGAACGGACAATTTCAAATAGCGGTACACATCCTCACCCTGCTTAGCAAGCAGCCGGATGAGCTGTTATCGTCCGATTATATTGCCGGCAGCATTAACATTAACCCGGCACTTGTGCGTAAAGAAATCAGCAACCTGCGCAAATACGGGCTTATTGATAGTAAAGAAGGCAAAACAGGTGGTTATACGTTGAGATTACCTTCTCAAAAAATACTTTTGAGCGATGTATACCAGGCTGTAAAAGTTCAACCTGCTTTGGGCCAGGCAAAAAATAAGCCTAACCCCGATTGCCCGGTAGGCAAACAGATTAACCAACATTTAGATGCATTAGCCGGGGAAGTTGATACCATTATATTTGATAAATTAAAGACCATTACCCTGGCCGATTTTAGCGACCGGTTCGAATAAAAAAAATTTAGACAAAACTGTAACAAATTTAATTACAATATAAAACAACAATTATGAAATTAGCACTGATAGGCGCCACCGGCTTTGTAGGCAAAGCGGTATTAAACGAAGCATTGCAACGTGGTTATGATGTAACCGCTATAGCACGCGACCCGCAAAAAGTAGATGCAGCAAGCGATAAAGTTACACCCAAAGCTGCTGATGTATTTGATACCACATCCCTTGCTGCCGTGCTTGAAGGTCATGATGCTGTGGTAAGCGCATACAATGCCGGCTGGGCTAACCCTAACCTTTACGATGATTTTATAAAAGGTTCAGAAGCTATTCAGCAGGCTGTAAAACAAGCCGGCGTTAAACGCTTATTGGTTGTTGGCGGCGCGGGTAGTTTATACGCTGCGCCAGGCTTGCAATTGGTAGATACGCCACAATTCCCTGCCGAGTGGAAAGCCGGTGCTACAGCGGCCCGTGATTATCTTAATACCCTTAA
This sequence comes from Mucilaginibacter sp. P4_G9, assembly GCF_056400985.1. Taxonomy (NCBI): domain Bacteria; kingdom Pseudomonadati; phylum Bacteroidota; class Sphingobacteriia; order Sphingobacteriales; family Sphingobacteriaceae; genus Mucilaginibacter; species Mucilaginibacter sp. P4_G9. Next base: position 1,113 of record NZ_JBFUKF010000420.1, read on the forward strand.
AAAAGAAGATGAGCTCGACTGGACATTTTTAAGCCCCGCTATACAACTACATCCGGGCGAGCGTACCGGCAAATTCCGCTTAGGCACCGATGAGCCCGTATTTAACGAAAAAGGCCAACACGAAATTACTGTGGAAGACCTGGCTGTGGCTATTTTAAATGAATTGGAGAATAACCAGTTTGTGAAAAGAAGATTTACGGTGGGATATTAAGAAGATTTTGTCAGAACCGGAATTTATGGAATTAAAGAATTTTCAGAATTCTATTAATTCTGCGAATTCGACAAATTCCGGTTCAGGCAATATTACTTTATAAACTTAGCCGCCACCCATTCCTTATCTTTTTTATGGATGATGTATTTCAGGCCGTATTTGCGGGCTTCATCGGTAATGATATCCAGATCGGGAGTTTCATAAAATCCGCTGAAATAGATCTCGCCATCGGGTTTCAGCGCCTCGGCATAACGCTCCATCTGGTCTATAAGGATATTGCGGTTGATATTGGCCAATATGATATCATATTGCTCCTCATCGGGGATCGCTTCTTTTGAGCCGCAAAGCGGTATGATATTATCAATATTATTTAGCGTGGAGTTTTCGATGGTACTTTCATAGCACACCAGGTCGTAATCAATAGCAGTAACCTGTGCGGCGCCAAGTTTAGATGCCATGATAGCCAGTATGCCTGTACCGCAACCCATGTCAAGCACGTTTTTTCCGTTATAATCGTTCTCCAGCATCAACTCCAGCATCATCGATGTAGTTTGATGATGACCGGTACCGAAAGCCATTTTGGGGTCGATCACAATCTCATACGGAAATTCGGGCCGGGCGGGATGAAAGGTTGCCCTTACAAAAATCTTATCGCTAATCGCAATCGGTTCAAAATTACGTTCCCATACCTCATTCCAGTTTTTTTGCGGAATAAGGGTTACCTCATAACTAAAGGTAAACAATTCACGGTATGGTAATAATTGCTCTATCACCGTTGCCTCATCAAAATCATCCTCCGGTATATAGGCTTTAAACCCAAAATCCAGCTCTTCAAAAGTATCAAAACCAATTTCGCCCAAAGCGTTGATCAGCAGGTCCTGCTGGTAATCTTCGGTAGTTATGATGGTAAAAAATAATTCGTAGTAGTTCATAAGATAATATTTTTACAACACGTTATTGCCGCTCCTCTCCTCCGGGGAGGGCTTAAAAACCATGTCATTATAAGGTACGAAGCAATCGCGAACTATGCAGATTCGCTTTGTAGAGCCGTGATTACTTTCGCCGGTTTTTCCTGTTTTTATTCTTCCTGCACAGCCGCTTCTTCAACAACCTTCTTTTTCAATGTAACCGTCTTCCCGGTAACTAAAAACATAATAAAAAAATTAACAGCCCAATAAGCCAGCTGAATGAATAGCATAATTGTAGTAAGCCCGGTTAGATTACCGTACCCCGATTGCTCATCCCAGATAGCATAAGCCACCCCTCCCGCTGCACCTGCACAAACGATAGCAACGATAATAAAAGTGACCAGCGCCGCTGTTGCAGACCGTAGCACAAAAGCCTCCCAAACCGGAACAATAATTATCCATTGCGTTAATATGGCAACAATAAAATACAATGGCCAGCAATAATAAAAACAGGCCATAAAAGCATGCACATTGCCCTCTCCCATATCGCTTAACTGCATAGTACGGCCCAGCGCGCTAACTATTACAAAAGCAGCAAAGCCCATAAAAGCAATTAAAGGCGGGAGAAAAACTTTCATATTTTAGATGCGAGCTATTAGATGCGAGATTTGAGATTAGTCTCAAATCCCACCTATCTAACATCTGTTGCCTATTTCTGTTTGATCTAAAAAACCCGACAAGCGCAGCTCATCTCATATCTAATTAAACGCCTTGATGATATCAACAAAATCGCGTGATTTTAGGGATGCTCCACCTATAAGGCCGCCATCAATATCGGGCTGGGCAAATAGTTCGGCGGCATTTTTAGGGTTACAGCTGCCTCCGTATAAAATAGTAGTGCTATCAGCAACATCCTGGCCGTATTTTGCAGCAATTTCTTTGCGGATAAATTCATGAATTTCCTGTGCCTGCGCTGATGAAGCAGTTACGCCTGTACCAATAGCCCAAACCGGTTCATAAGCCAAAACCAATTTTGAAAAATCRGCAGCTTCTAAATGGAACACGCCTTCAGCAAGCTGCGATTTAATCACATCAAAATGCTGGTTTGCTTCGCGCTCCTGCAAAGTTTCGCCGATGCAAAAAATAGGACGAAGATCATGTTTCAATACGGTATCAGTCTTTTTAGCCAACAGCTCATTGCTTTCGCCAAAATACTGGCGGCGCTCTGAGTGACCAAGAATAACGTAAGCTGCGCCGATAGATTTGATCATCCTGGCAGAGATTTCGCCGGTATAAGCACCACTTTCGGCCTGGTGGGCGTTTTGCGCACCTACCGATACTTTATTGTAACCTTTTGCTAATTGTACCAGGCTGTTGATATGGATAAAAGGGCTGCAGATAACCGCTTCCTGGGTGCCGGTAACTTCGTCTTTAACCATGTTGATGATTTCGGTAAATACGCCTAAACCTTCATTATAGTCAAGATTCATTTTCCAGTTTCCGGCAACAATTTTTTTTCTCATGATTTTATTATTTTAGTTGATTGTGTGAGTGGTTGATTGGGTGAAGGGTTGATTATGTTAAGTGATGAATGATTAATATTTGATTGATCCGGCTTAAACCACTCACCTAATCAACTCAATCAACCACTCACCAACTTTAAAAACGCCTATACTCTTCTGTTAATTCAAATACTTTTTGCAATATTTCCTGTTCCACTACGCTAAATTCACGGTGGTCGCGGCGGTCAAATACTTTCCGGGCGGTCTCAAACATTTTACTGATCGAGTAAACCTCAAAACCCTGTGCTCCTCCCCATGAAAAATCGGCTATAAAATTACGCGGGAAGCCGGCGCCAAACACATTGGCACTAACCCCTACTACCGTACCGGTATTAAACATGGTATTGATGGCGCATTTAGCATGGTCGGCCATAATGAGTCCGCAAAATTGCAGGCCGGTTTTGCGAAAACGCTGCGTATCGTAATCCCAAAGCCGCACTTCGGCATAATTATTTTTAAGGTTGGAGTTGTTGGTATCGGCACCAATATTACAC
>NZ_JBFUKF010000421.1:0-4264 GCF_056400985.1 Mucilaginibacter sp. P4_G9
ACTATCTGGCTGTCACCTGTGGTGGTATTTACTTTAACCAACTCTCGATGATCGGCATATTCACGAATAACGTGATTATTATACTCTTGATTTCCGGCTGCCTCATAAACGTTATAGAGACCTAAATGAGTGTTTTCGGCTTCTACGTTTTGGATTTCAGGACGCAACCGTTCTTCCAGCTCTTTTAAAGAACATTCAAAAACTGGTATGTAAGTTAGTTGTTCCATTAGAATTTGTAGTTCAGCTGCCTTTGCTGGGTGCCAATGGCTCACAGGAATAAGAACAGCGGTTGCYTTTTGTTGTTCGTCGTAAACAATATTAAATGTATCCTGACCGAYGAACTCTTTCAAATTTAGTGTTTTATACATGATTTTACAAATTATTGTTTAACAATAGCGTGATGCTGAMGCGCTTTTTTGTGCTGAATTGCCCCATGGGGAAACCTCATATTATTGGATTGAGATTGGACAGGCGTTGGCTTACTTATGTTGCCTKGTTGTTCTTGTAGTAACCCTGCCAACGCATTGATCTGTATTTTTAAAGCCAATGCAAATCCGAAAGAAATTGCGGCTGTGATAACCAAGCCGAAATAAACAAGTAGCATTTTCAGTTTTATTTGTTCAGGAGAGGATTTAAGCACTTTATCAAGTTTTTTCTCCAAATTGTCTATAGCAATTTCTAATTTGTTATCCGGTTGACGGTTAACCAGCTTATCCAGTTTCACGCTGATCTGTTCAAATTGGGAAGTATAATCCGGCAAATAAACTTTTGGATAGTTATTAATGTTCTTCTCCATGTTGGCTTTGCGGTCATTATACGTTTTGCTATGTTCGGTTGACCTGTCGGTAACTTCCTCCAGCGAATCGATTATATCATTGTTTTGATTGCTCATTTTCGTTAAGTGTTTAATTCTGTAAGCTATCGGCCAAGGGAACACGATTGATCTCGTTTTTCCCTTTTGTGTTGGTTAAGAATATAATGAATACCCATGAAGCCGCTTGAGCCTTCATGGGTATTGGGTAGGGGGCTATTAATAAAGTTGTCTTAATTTAGACATATCCTGACCGACTTTAAGGTCAAGGATCTTTGCATAATGCTGGGTCGTTTTGATGTTGGTGTGACCCAGCATCTTACTTACACTTTCAATAGGTACACCATTGGAAAGTGTAACCGTCGTAGCAAAGGTGTGCCGTGCAATATGGAAGGTTAACTTTTTAGTAATGGCACAGATGTCGGCAATTTCTTTTAAGTAAGCGTTCATCTTTTGGTTGGTGGATACTGGAAGTGCTTTCCCTGAATTTTCGCAAATCGGAGAATCACTATATTTATTCAGGATAGCAATTGCCGATGGTAAAAGGGGAATACGTGTGGGTGTAGCTGTTTTCTGCCGTTTGGTATTGATCCATTTCTCACAGTCAGGACCTGTGACGACCTCAAACGCTTTAAGCTTAAATACATCAGCGTAAGATAGTCCAGTGTAGCAGCTGAAAAGAAAAATATCCCTGATCTGCCCTAAACGTTCGGTTGCGAATTGCTTAACAACCATTCGCTGCAATTCTTCATTATTTAAAAATACCCTGTCCACTACTTTAACTTTCGCTTTGTAATTGACAAAAGGATCACTGTTTAACCAACCGCTTGCAATACAGATCCGAACAATCTTTTTAAAGTTTTTAAGGTATTTAACTGCTGAATTATTCCCGCATTTTCTTACAGAGCGAAGGTAGAAATCATAGCTTGTAATAAAATCATGATCAATGTCACGGATATCGATGTCAGCGGTATTATATTTCCATTTGATGAATTCGGAAGTATGCTTTAAAGAGGTTTGATAACGCTCTAATGTCCCTTTTGCAAAATCGGCACCGACCAAAGCTGCCACCTGTGCATTGTGGTCCTTAAATATATCAAGGATCATCCTGACGGATTCCGTTTTACCGGTGAGTTTACTTTTTAGCCGTTCGGCTGTAATGGCTGCTTTTTGCTCCGTAAGGCTTTGATGCGCGTCATACACCATAGCTTGTAACTGGTCAAGGTATGCGTTAAAGGTTCTGGAAGCTTCCTTGGTTCCTTTTAACCGCCCTGCTTTGCTATTCCATTGTAAAGGATCKCAGCTTCGTGCTGTTGTAGTTTCAGACCGTTTACCGGCAACGGTAATACGAAGATAGATCGGCACGGGGCCGTCTGTGTAGTTTTTTGGTTTCTTCAAATAGAAGAGTAAGCTGAAATTAGTTTTCATGTTAAATAACATTAAAAGTGAAACAAAACTAAGCTTGCAGCTAATCATAATCAAGATGTTTAAGTATTGAACATCTTGATAGTCAAAAAGATATGACTAATTCGGTGAGTTTAAATATCTCAAAATTTACTCACCTAATTACGCACTGTTTATATGCGATTCGGTGGATATTTTGAGTATTGATAAAAAAACAAAAGCCTGCAATCATATGATTTGCAGGCTTTTACATAATTTGATATCAAAATCAGCGGAGAGGGAGGGATTCGAACCCTCGATACCCTTTTGAAGTATACACACTTTCCAGGCGTGCTCTTTCGACCACTCAGACACCTCTCCGGTTTGTTAAATGGATTGCAAAGGTAAAATATTATTGCATTCGCCGGTAATAAAAAAGCGGGTCCTTTTTACAAGGCCCGCTCGCACGAAAACTTTAACTCAACTTAAAAATTATGGCATTCGTTTATATTGACAATAGGTAAGACCAAAGGTTTAATTAACGTAAAAAATATTTCGTGCCAATGCAGATAAACAATTTTAGCTTATGTTTGCCTCATATTGCCACAAGGCAGTTTTACACTATAAAGCTTGTTTAGTTTAAATGCTGAGCATCAACGACATTAAAAAACCTATCGCTGCTGATATCGATGCGTTTGAGGAGAAGTTTAAGTCTTCTATGCAAAGCTCAGTACCATTGCTTGATCGTATTACCCATTACATTGTTAAACGTAAGGGCAAGCAGATCAGGCCTATGTTCGTGTTTTTCGCGGCCAAAATTTGTGGTGGCATCAATGAGTCGACCCACCGGGGGGCTGCACTTGTAGAGTTGCTGCACACCGCTTCATTGGTGCACGATGATGTGGTTGATAACTCCTATCAGCGCCGCGGCTTTTTCTCCATTAATGCTTTATGGAAAAATAAGATAGCTGTTTTGGTAGGCGACTACCTCCTGTCGAAGGGACTGCTGCTTTCTATCGAAAATAATGATTTTCAGTTGCTTAGAATTGTGTCAGACGCAGTGAAGCAAATGAGCGAAGGTGAGCTGATGCAGATAGAAAAAGTTCGCCGGATGGATATTGGCGAACCGGTTTACTACGAGGTGATCCGTCAAAAAACGGCTTCACTTATTGCTTCCTGCTGTGCCTGTGGGGCTTCATCTGCAGGGGCAAGTGATGAAGTTGTTGAGAAAATGCGTTTGTTTGGTGAAAAAATAGGTATAGCTTTCCAGATCAAAGATGATATGTTTGATTTTGGTACTGATGATGTGGGTAAACCTCTTGGCATTGATATCAAGGAAAAGAAAGTTACGCTGCCGCTGATCTACTCGTTGGCAAATACTACGTCTTCCGAAAAGAAAAGAATCATTAACCTGGTTAAGAACCATAATGATGAGCCGGAAAAAATTGCCCAGATCATTAAATTTGTGAACGAAACCGGTGGTCTGCAATACGCAGAAACCCAAATGAAAAAATACCAGGACGAGGCTTTTGCCATACTGAACACTTTTCCGGATAGTGACTCGCACAAAGCATTGGAGCAACTCGTGCGCTTTACAACCGAACGGAATACATAAAACCTCGTTTAACACCTTATTTAAAATTTATTGGTGTATCTCTGTTGATCTCTGTTAACTTTATCATGTACTAACAGGATTAAACGTATGGCAACAGATCATAAACAAGTTCCTTCACTTTTTGAGTGGGCGGGTGGAATGACAGCATTCGAAACACTTTTTGATAAGTTTTACGACAAAGTTTTGGCCGATGAATTGTTGGAGCCGGTATTTAAACATATGTCGGCGCAGCACAGGCTGCATGTGGCGCACTTTGTAGCCGAAGTTTTGGGCGGACCTAAAATATACAGCGAAGAGGAAGGAAGTCATTTTATTATGATAAGCAAACACCTGCAGAAATACCTCACCGAGGCACACCGTAAACGCTGGATGGAATTATTGCTGCAAACCGCCGATGAGCTTTTGCTGCCGGATGACCCTGAATTTCGTTCAGCATTTTTGGCATACCTGGAGTG
>NZ_JBFUKF010000422.1:0-4256 GCF_056400985.1 Mucilaginibacter sp. P4_G9
CCTACCTATGACGTATTCGATTTTCAAGATGTAAAGGCCCTGTCAGTCTGAGCCTGTCGAAGACTCGCGCGGAGAGGCCTTTGCCCGCTATGCTTCGACAGGCTCAGCATGACAGCCCTTTTAGCAACGTCATGTCCCCTTCAGAGTTTCGCGAAATTTTACCACTCGCAATGACGGGGGGTGTTGGGTGCTAAAACCAACGCGTCATTAACCAAAAAAGGGGCACAAGGCCCCTTTCAATATAGTGTGACTGGCAATTACAAAGCCAATACTTCTTTTACTCTTTCGGCTGCTTCTTTAAGCAAAATGGCCGAGTATACTTTTAAACCTGAGTTATCTATCAGTTCTTTTGCTTCGGTGGCATTGGTGCCTTGTAAACGAACGATGATTGGTACAGGGATGTTGCCAATTTCTTTGTAGGCATCAATAACACCCTGGGCAACACGGTCGCAACGAACAATACCACCAAAGATGTTGATGAGGATTGCTTTAACGTTAGGGTCGGAAAGGATGATGTTAAAACCAGCTTTAACGGTTTCGGCATTGGCAGTACCACCAACATCAAGGAAGTTGGCAGGCTCGCCGCCGGCAATTTTAATGATATCCATAGTTGCCATGGCTAAACCGGCGCCGTTAACCATACAGCCTACGTTACCATCAAGCTTTACATAGTTAAGGTTTGATTTGCTTGCTTCAACTTCGGTAGGGTCTTCCTCGTCGGTATCGCGCATAGCGGCATAATCCGGGTGACGGTATAATGCGTTATCATCAATATTAACCTTGGCATCAACAGCTAAAATTTTGTTATCAGATGTTTTTAATACCGGGTTAATCTCAAATTGTGATGAGTCGGTAGCTTCGTAAGCTTTGTATAAGGCAGCTATGAATTTGGTCATATCTTTAAAAGCCTCGCCCGATAGACCTAAGTTGAAAGCTATTTTGCGGGTTTGGAAACCTTGCAGACCAACTTTAGGATCAATTTCTTCTTTAAATATTAATTCGGGAGTTGAGTGTGCAACTTCCTCAATATCCATACCGCCTTCGGTGCTGTACATGATAATGTTACGGCCCTTAGCACGATCGAGCAATACGCWCATATAAAACTCTTTGGTTTCGCTTTCGCCCGGGTAGTAAACATCCTGTGCTACTAAAACCTTTTTTACTTTTTTACCTTCGGGTCCGGTTTGGGGGGTAACCAGCTGCATGCCAATAATATTGCCTGCAATTTCTTTAACCTGGTCAAGGTTTTTAGCCAGCTTTACACCGCCGCCTTTACCACGGCCACCGGCATGGATCTGTGCTTTTATCACTACCCAGCTTGATCCCAGGTCTTCTTTCAATTTTTGGGCAGCCTCTGCAGCCTGCTCAACAGTATCGGCAACAATGCCTTCCTGAACTCTAACGCCAAAGCTCTTTAATATGGCTTTGCCCTGATATTCGTGAATATTCATGTTTTTTGAAGAATTTGCGGTAAATCTACAATTTTGTTTTAAAGGTAGGGGAGGTTTGTGGAGTTTATTTAAACAAGCTTATTAATTCTCGCCTTTTAACCAAAACGAAATTTTACTGCCTATACCCAATTTGCTTTCTATGGTTAATTTCCCGTTGTTTTTTGCAATAAAATCCTGGCAAAGCATAAGCCCAAGCCCCGATCCTTTTTCGCCGGAAGTACMGTCTTTATGAAAATTTTCTTTTTTTAGTATGGCGTCAATTTCCGTTTCAGACATTCCGTTGCCGGTATCCTGTACATAAACTTCAACAAATCCCGGCTGGGCGCTGTAGCCTAAAACTATTGTGCCATTGCAAGGGGTAAATTTAATAGCATTGTTGATGAGGTTGCGCAATACCAGCCTTATCATATCCATATCGCCGAAAATGGAAATGTTTTTGTTGATGTTATTTATAATCCGGATGTTTTTAGCATCGGCATTCAGTTTAAATAAGTTATAGTTTTCTTCGGCAATATCTATCGCATTAAACCAGGCAGGCTTTACCTGGATCCCCTCCATCTGGCTTTGTGCCCAATAAAGTAAATTATCTGTAAGACTAAATGTTGAGCCTATATTGTCATCAAGCTCGGGTATCAGCGTTTCAAGTTCTTCCAGACTTAATTCTCCTGATTTTACCAAATCAAGGGTTTGTTTTAATTGGCCTATTGGTCCCCTTAAATCGTGCGAGATAATAGAAAAGAGTTTGTCTTTGGTTAAATTCAACTCTTGTAGTGCCTTGCTTTGTGCTAAAATTTCATCGTTTTTGCCGCTTAGCTCAATGGTTTTTTCATTTACTTTACGTTCCAGCACCAGTTTTTGTCTTCTTATACGGCTGGTATTAAATATATTAACCAGGTAAAAGGCCAGCAAAGCCAACAGCAGGTAAAGTAAGTAGGCCCACCAGGTTTTATACCATGGGGCGTTGATATGGAAGGAATAAGAAACAGGCTCGGTTATTTGCCCGTAAATATTTTTGGCCCGTACAAAAAAGGTATAATCGCCGTTGGATAGGTTGGTGAACAAAGCTTCTTTTTCCTTGTTCCAGGTGGACCATTTGTTTTCAAAACCTTTTAACTTATACTGGTATTCAATTTTATCGGCATCCTCATAAAATGAGCTTKCAAAAATGAATTTTAATTTATTCTGACTAAATGCAAGCTCGTTTTGAGGTAGTTTGCCGCCGCTTGTAAAGATTGTTGAATCGGCCGCCAATACAGCTTTAATGGATAATTTAAAGGGCTTGTTATAATAAGTTTTTTGAGCACCATTGTAACTGATAATTTTATCCACATTACCAATCCATACTTCATCGGGGCCGGCAATAAGTACCGGTGCGTCTACATCAATACGCAGCAAACCGTGCGTGTTTGTTGATATTTTGCTGAATGGGGTTAAAAATAACTTAAATGAGCCACCAGGCTGCTTAATAAGGGCGCCTGCGGTTTGTGTTTTTTTTGATGGAGCCCCCCAAAAGTAAATATCGCCATTTGCGTTTTCGGCAAGGGTATAAATGCAAAAGCCTTTGCCGGTTGCTTTTCGGAATATGGCATCGGGCTCAAACCTGTTTTTAATTTTGTTATAATTATAAATACCATCGGTAGTGGTTACAATTATTTTACCGTTTTTTAACCGGTAAATACGGTTATTAAGGTTTGAGGGCAAGCCGTTTGCAGTATTATAAAAAGTGGTACCCGCTACCGAATCCATTTGTGCATTTAACCGCAGCTTAAAGATCCCCTTGTTGTAATGACTTATCCATAAATAGCCCTCATCATCCTGCTGTATAAACCTGGTTTCTTCTTCAAAGCCTTTTATTTTTTTTTGATGCCAGGTATTGCCTTGTTTTTCCACCAGCCAGATGCCTGTGTTGTAAGTGCCCATGATCATGCAATCGGGCCTGTTGCGTACCTCGCCTATGGTTTGTATAAACAAATGATTTACCAGCCGCGTAGCTTTCTTTCCCTCTATTTCAAAAACGCCGTTGCGGTGTGCTAAATATAATTTTTGATTAAAATTGAACATATTCCAGTTCTCTCCGGCGGTTCCCGGTACAAGAGAAAAGGTTGCATTATCTTCTTTATAAAAAAGTCCTTTCCCTGTACCCACATATAAATACTGGTCTTTTTTTCCGAAGGATAATAGATCTCCCTCAAGGCCATTTTGTTTATTGTATATAGATAAGGGCGAGCTTGTAATGATTTGCGAAATAAATGAATCTGTACCCAGCCAGGTATTATGATTCATATCCTGGAAGATAAATCCTGAATTGAGATTTAACCCCAGCACATCTTTTGAAATAAAGTTTACCGTTTTACCTTCTTTATTTAAAAAAACAATCCCTTCTGCTGTAAACACGCATATTTTGCTATTATCCAGGTAGAGGATCCCCCTTATCTCGGCAGTTTTTGAAAGGGTGACGGGATTGGGGGTAATTAGGCGCAACCTTTTACCGCTATTTGTTTCGAGGGGATTTAATACCCATACCCGGTTATTGTCATCGAGCAAAAGGTATTGGCCGTTTTCATAATCTGCAATGCGCTTTAAATGGATGCCGGCCAGTTCCAGTTCTTTACCAAATCCTGCATCCTCAAATTCACCGTTTTTATAAATCCATAAACCCTCGCTATTTGTAGAAAATAATTGTTTTTTTAATTTAAATAACCAGGCGTTTTTTATGGCAAGCACTTTAACCCTCCCGTTTTTATACAGGAAAATATTTTTTTTGTTGTTGAAGATTACCTCATCATTAAAAACGATGGTTTGTAC
>NZ_JBFUKF010000423.1:0-4249 GCF_056400985.1 Mucilaginibacter sp. P4_G9
TTATTATACTCTGGCCATATCCCTTTGAAAAAGCCTGAAATGATGACATGATCACCAGGGCAAGGATAAATTTAAACATAAAAAAGACTTTCAAAAATTGGTTTAACCGCACTTGGTTAATGCGGTGTACATTTTTTTTCATAATTTAGCATTAAGGTGTTTTAACTATTTGGTTTTCTAAAAGGGCTGGTAGTTAACTTGTACCAAATACACGGGGGGATGCGTCAACATTTCCCCGTTTTTTGGTTTAGTTTAGATACTTATATAAGCATAGGCTGTTTAATTAATTGGTTAAATGGTTAATAAACTAAAATTTGATTGTTATCGGTTTTATAATGGAAATAGGTTGTGGTTTGCAGGGCTTTCATAGCTTTACCGATAGATTCGTTTTGAAACTTACCCGTAAATCTTAATTTTCTAAGGCCTTCGTTCTTAAAACTAATGGTAACGTTATAACGGCGTTCCAGCTTTTTGGCCAGGCTTTCAAAATCCTCGGCATCAAAGGCGAGCTTATTTTCAACCCAAAGCGCCTCTGATGGTAAACTATCCTTTTTCGCCATATGGATCTGGCCTAATGCCATCAGCGGAGTTTCTTCTGTTATATTTTTGACAGCCAGCACCGAGGCTTTACCGGCAACAAGCGGTTGCTCATTATTTATAGTAAGCTTATCCGCTGCTTTTAAAATGATCTTTTTCTCGGGGGTTTTTAATATGGTTAATTCTATCCGCCCCCGTATCAGCGAAGCTTCGGATGTTTTATCGTTACCGTATGCACGTACATTAAATTTGGTACCCAATACTTTTATGCTGATGGTTGGCGTAGTCACGATAAAGGGATGCTGAACATCCTTTACAACATCAAACAAAGCCTCGCCCTGGAGAGAAACTTTTCTTTGCTCAACACCATAATTAGCATCATAAATCAGCTTGCTGCCCGCGTTTAACCATACCCTGGTACCATCGGATAATTGAATTTTACTGATCCCGTTTTGCGGCGCTGTTATCTGGTTGGTTTTATTGATGTTAGTTACATCTCTTTTATTTACAATAACAAACACCAGGGCAAAACATGCTGCTACAACTAATGAAATAATTTTAAGGAATTTTATGATGCCCGGTTTTGGTTTATCCTGCTCAGTGTTTTCTGACTGGGTTAAATTTTCAGCCTCTGTTTTATCGGCATCATCCAGCTTATTTTCAAAGGCCAGCCATTTTGATTTTAATTTTTCGTCGGCCTTTGTTTCATTTTCTTTTCGCCAGATCTCTTCCAGTAAAGCAAGCGGATACTGATCTGCAATGCCTTGCTGCAGCAGTTCTTCAAGTTCAAGCAATTCTTCGGCAGTAGCCTCGCCGCTTAACTTTTTACCAATAAGTATCCAGATATTATTAATCATTATTTACTGCTCTACTTATATAGACTGTAAATAATGAAAACACCCTGGGAGAAAAATTAATTTTTTTTTAAGGGGAAGATTATCACGATACTTTTGCCTTTTCTATATCACTGGTATAATGATTCTTATTAGTTTTGGCATAGTAGCATATAAAAATGAGATCAAAAAAAAAATCCGTTCGCGCTTTTTGAAAATATCAAAAGTTAGGAAAAGGCTTCCTGTTTGAAGGAAGGCAACGAAGGTTTACATTTGAAGGTGATAGCTTTTTTGTCGACCTTGTTTTTTATAACCCCTCCAGCATAAAGTGTTCTAACTTATCTATAATGGCGGTTTCAAATTCATTTTCAGAATATTTACTTTCTTCTTTTAAACCCAGAAATTCTAACACATAATGGCTTTTAAGCGCATCGGCAGGCTTTTTCTATTATTTGTCCTTTTTCTGCAAGTTGTTTAATACCGTTTTTATCCTTGCTTAAAGCTAATCTTTCAAATAATGCCGAATTGTATTGCCGCTGCAATTCCCTTACCGACCAATGATTAGCCGCGGCTTCTATTTCGTAAAAGTTGCGTTCATCTTCATTTACTAAGATGCTTTATCCTTTTCGACTTAAAAATTGGCAAGTTAACCCACCAGGATATTGGTCAGATGCAGATGTATGTAAACTATTACGACAGAAAAATAAAAACTAAGGATGAAAACCCAACAATAGGTATTATCCTTTGTAAAGAGGAAAACAGAACAGTTATAGAGTTTACATTACCGGAGGGTAACAATCAAATATTTGCCAAAGAATATAAAGCGGTATTACCAAGTAAAGAAGCTCTTAAAAAGCAGCTGGAGTAAAAAGGTTAACAAGCATTGTGCAGCTAACCCTTGCTATGTTGCTCTGTCAGCTCAATAAGGGTCTGACACAGTTTATTTTACAGACCCCACGCAACAGCACATTGCCTTTAAATGTAATTTATCAACCAACCATTATTGCCTTGTATAAATATAATTTACAGCAAAAAAGACGCTGCATTGTAAAAACTATTTCTTTTCTGAAAATACTTTTCCCTGTGTTACAACATTGCTTTTCTGCGAATCAGCAATCCCAACCGAGATCTGTTTTAGCGCGTTACCCATATGATATTCAACGGTTTTTATAGACAGGTTCAGCAGGTCGGCAACTTCCCTGTATTTTAAACCGTCCTCTTTTACCAGTCTAAAAACCAATTTGCATTGGTCTGATAGCCTGCTGAGCGAATTATTAATAAGTTTTGTTGTATCTCTGCAGATAAGCTTGTCTTCGCCGGTTGCCGAAGGATCAATGATATCCACGTCCACCTCATCAATACTTACCTGGTTTAACTGCACTTTTGAGATATGGGTTAAGCATTTGTTTTTAACCGAAACATAGCAATAGTTACTAAAGTTACTAATGTCGGTTAGCTTTGCACGCTGCATCCACAGGTTTAAAAATACATCATCAACAATCTCTTCAGCGGCCTCATCCGTTTTTACAAACGATTTGGCAAACCAAAATAATTTGCGGTAATAAAACAGGTACAGCCTTTTAAAGGATGCCCTGTTGTTATTTAAAGCAATATCATTAAGCAGATATTTTATTTCGGTTTCAGCCATCTCAAGCGGGGGTATAATCAAAAAATGGAACTACAATTCTTTATAAGAAGCCTACTTGCTTGAAAATTTATAAATGGTTGTTGTATGATAGGTTGCGCCTGGCTTTAACACAGTTGATGCAAATGCCGGCTTATTTGGCGCATCAGGAAAGTGCTGGGTTTCCATGCAAAATGCCGAACGGTGCGGGTACGCTTTACCGCCTTTACCATCGTTGGTTGCACCTGTTAAAAAGTTACCGCTGTAAAACTGCAATCCTGGTTCGTCGGTATAAATATCCATTACAATACCTGTCTTAGGGCTACTCACAGTTGCTATCGATTTGGTGATATCGTGCTTATTAAGCGCAAAGTTATGATCGTAGCCTTTACCATTTTTCAATTGCTCATCCTTGTCATTAATATTGGCGCCAATGGCTTTTGCAGTGGTAAAATCAAAAGCTTTACCTTTTACAGGCTGTAATTTCCCTGTCGGAATCAGTGTGGTATCAACCGGGGTAATGTTATCGGCATCAATTTTTACAATGTTATCCAGTATAGTTGAATCGCCCGCGCCATTAAGATTAAAATAGGCGTGGTTGGTTAAGTTTACAATGGTTGTTTTATCGGTGGTTGCCGTGTATTCTATCTTCAGCGCGTTATCGGCGGTAAACGTATAGGTTACTTTAGTTGTAAGCGTACCTGGGTAACCGCCTTCAGCATCTTTTGATACATAGGTAAGGTTAAGGGTACTGTCATTTGGTTGGGCGGCGTCAAACACCTGGGCGTAAAAACCTTTAAAGCCGCCATGCAGCGTGTTTACACCATCGTTAATATCCAGTTGGTAAGCTTTGCCTTCCAAACTGAATTTTCCTTTACCAATGCGGTTACCATAACGGCCTATAATGGCGCCAAAAAATGGTTCTTTTGGTTTCTGGTAAGTTTTAAGGCTATCGTATCCTAAAACCACATCTGTTAAAGCCCCCTTGTTATCTGGTACCATCAGGCTTACAACCCGGCCGCCATAATTGGTTATGGCCACACTGGCGCCTTTGCTGTTTTTTAATGTATATAGTTTAACGGCCTTGCCATTCACGTCGCCTTCAAAATTTTTGGCGTCGGGCGCGGCCGCGGCTACTGTTGACGTAGAATCTCCGGCGGCAGCTTTCTTTTCAGCCGGCCCACTGCAGCTTACCAATAGCGATAGCGCGAGGCTACATAATAAGTATTGTTTTTTGTATACTTTTTTCATAATT
>NZ_JBFUKF010000424.1:0-4241 GCF_056400985.1 Mucilaginibacter sp. P4_G9
ACCTTCGGCAGCGCCTGATACAGTTATGGCATCCAGGCGTTTTTTTGATTCACCAGCCTTTTGCTGGGCTTCCATTAATTTATCGAACATAATATTTTACTAAATATGCAAATTACAGATGTGCAAATATGCAAATGTGCAATTGTTTAAATGAATTGATACTTAAATTTTACAATTGTAAAACCAAATAGTTTTAAGGCAATTCTCACTACTCACTACTCACTACTCACTACTCACTACTCACTACTCACTACTCACTACTCACTACTCACTACTCACTACTCACTACTCACTACTCACTAATCATCACTTGTATCGCCATTACCGTTGTAGGCGCTTTTACGCACAACAGGCATACCGGCGGCTTTAAAAAGGTCGTCGAGTTTTAGCAGGCTGCCATTGGCTAAGTTTGATAACAGTACAACCGTGATATCGTTTTTCATATCGCGCAGGTAAATGTGCCTGAAACCATGCCACCAGCCGGTATGGTAAATAACCTCCTGGCCCGGTGCGGTAAATGTACGCCAGCCGTAGCCATAGCTAAAGTGGCCATGCAGCATAGGGTTGCGGGGTACATATGCCGAATCGAGGGTAGCCTGTTTTAATAGCAGGCCAGCGCGCAAAGCTCGGTCAAATAAAAACAGGTCGCCAACGGTGCTGTAGATTCCTTTATCACCCACCGGGCCATCCAAAAAGTTTTGTGCAACAGAATATCTCCACTGACCACGATCATGCCCTACAACATGCACCGGGATTTTGTCATACACCGCTTTTGAATAAACGTTGGTATGCGCCATGCTTGCAGGCTTAAATACATTATCTTTCATGAACTGCGTGTATGATAAGCCGCTCACTTTTTCGATAATAGAACCCAATACCATAAAGTTGGAATTGTTGTAAAGAAATCTTTTATTGGGCACATTAAATGGTCGTGGCTTATAGTCGGCAATCATTTTCATGGCATCAGCATTGGAGAGTCCTTTCCTTTGGTTAAGGTGCTGGCTTCGGTATATATCGTCAACAAAATACACGTAATTCATCATACCCGAGCGATGCGTAAGCAGCAGGCGGATGGTAACCCCATCATAAGGGAAATCAGGAAAAAATTTCTTCACGTTGTCATCAAGGCTAAGCTTGCCACGCTCCATCAGCATTAATATGCCGGTAGATGTCATAGTTTTTGTTACCGAGGCCAGCTCAAACTGGTAGTTTAGCTTAAGGCTGTCGCGGTGCAGGTAATCGGCCCAACCTATGGCCTTCTCATAAACTATTTTGCCTTTTTTGGCTACAAGCACATTGCCGTTAAAACCCCGGGTACGGTGCAGTTCCTGCATCACCGCATCTATCTTTTTGTCAGCTTGTTTTGGGTTGTAGGCAAGTAGGGTGGTAGTATCTAAAGGTTTGCCGGTAACGTGGTTGGCGTCCTGGTTTTTGTTTTTATTTTTTGATGAACAGGCTGTTAAAATCAGCAGGGAGGTAGTAAACGAAAGGACGCTTTTATACAGTAACTTCATAAGTAAATTTCTCACTCTTAAACGAAAGCGAAAATTAGAAATTATACATCAGGTATCTATTAAAGTTTTTATTTTTTTCTTTTAGTTAAATCTCTTTGTATGTTTAAGTATGAATTTCATTAAAACCATCCGCCTCATTATTCCCGTTTTACTGTTTTCTGTTGCCGCTTTTGCACAGGAGACTGATGTTGCTACCCTAATAAAGCAAGGAATTCAGCTAAACAACGAGCATAATTACGCAGGGGCGATTGAAAAATATAGCCAGGCTTTAGCAGCCGATCCTGAAAATGCGCAGGCAAATTACCAGCTGGCTTTTAGTTTAAATGCATTGGGTAAGGGAGCAGAAGGCATACCTTATTTAAACAAGGTAATAAAGGCGAATAGTAACTTCACCGGACCGGCCTACGAACTTTTAGGCGGAATTTATGATAGTAGCCATCAACCGCAGCAAGCTATTGATGCCTATAAGGAAGGACTTAAAATTAAACCCGACTACCAGCCACTATATTTTAACCTTGGGATAGCCTATTTCCGCGCCAAACAGTATGCCGAAGCAGAACAGGCAGCAATTGAGGCTATCAAGCTCGATCCTAAACATGCTAATAGCCAGCGGCTTTATGGCCTGGTTACTTTTCATCAAAATAAACGGGCGGCAGCTTTAATGGGGCTTTGTAGTTTTTTACTGCTTGAACCCGATGGCCCGCGAAGCGACGAAGCCTATACCAATATGCAAAGTATTTTAAAAGGCGGGACGCTTAAAACAGAAGATGCCAAAGCCGAACCCTCAACCATTGCCCTGAACAGGACTTTGAACGCGGCTATAGCCAGGGCAAAACCCGGCTCAACTCCTGTTGAATTATTGGAGAACCAGTTACAAGCTGTATTTGAGGCCGTTGGTCAATTAGCAGAGAAGCAACCCGGTAACGATTTTTTTAGACATTATTATGCCGGATTCTTTTACCAGCTGAGTAAAACTGACAGTATGCCCGCTTTTGCCAGGCTGATGGGCTTAAGCGGCAACAAGGAAGCAAACAAATTGTGGTTGCAGCAAAATGAGGATAAGCGCAAGGCGCTGGATGCATGGGTGGCAGGGGTGGAAAGAAAGTTTTAATTGCTTCTTTACTTTCAAAATTCTGTCCCCCGGAGCCCTGTTATAAAGAACCCCGAGGACGAAAGAATTATTTATCAGCTAAGGTGTTTCGATCAAAAATTCGGATCAAAATTGAAGAAGATCGGGTTCGATAGTCCAACCATGTTGCCGCTCAGCGCCATTGATCCGGGAACCTGTGGGTAGGGTGTAGGCGTGCCCTGAACTTCTACCCGGTAATAGCTCCGTTCAAGTATAGCAGGGGTATCGGTAAACTCGATGACAGGTGTTTTACCGGTGGTTTTGAAAGTGCCAAACGGGCTGCCATTTTTCACCACATTAATGGTGTACTCGCCATCGGCAGGAATATTTCCTGTAAGCTGAACGTGGAATTTTACCGGCTTACCTGTAGCTTTGGTGTTATCGCCCATCATCATATCCATTTTACCATCCTGGTTTACGTCTGCATAAAATTCAACACGTGGCGCGTATGGGTTCGAGCTGATGCATACCCGTCCATCCGTGAGCGCGTCTATTACAGCCTGCGAGGTGCGCGACGTGGCAAACACCCAGGTTGTTGGGGTGCCAACATAGTTTGCCTTGGCCTGGTAACTGTTTTTGGTTTCCTTATCGGGCGAATCCGGGACCCCATGGTGCGCGTCGCTCCCGCCTCTGCCTGTCAGCTTGCGACCTGATGACAACATATCGTCCCAGATCATGATGGCATTGGCATTTTTCGACCAGATTGCCGAGTTCCATACTTCGATAGAATTAACCATATCGTACGAATATCCGAAATGATCTTTCCCGCTTGGATGGTTGGCCGAAAGATGGATGCCGAGCTGTTTTTTCACCGCGCCTACCACTACGTCGCGTTGATCGCGAACGTCATATAACCGCTGGTGATCATAAGGTACAGCCGAGAAGGCATTGCCATGGCCGCGGGTTGTGGTCCATTCGGCGCTATAAAGCAGCAGCACCGAGTCTGATTTAAATTCCGGGTCGGCCCAGGTATGGTTAGCTACGTCGCCGTTTACATGGTTATCGTGGTCGGTAATGGCAACGAAATCGATGCCTGCCGATTTAGAAAAGGCAATGATTTTGCTGATCGGGTTGTTGGACGATTCGGTACTGTGGCGGGAATGTACATGCAGTTCGCCCTTTAACCAAACGCCTTTGGTAAGGCTGGCTATTGGCGGCAGCACACCAACTTCGGTAGCAGCCCATGGATTAGTGTGGTTTGCCTGGGCTAACGCTACATTGCTAATGAATGCCGTAATGATAATCAGTAACGAGGTAGGGAATGTTTTTTTGTAA
Organism: Mucilaginibacter sp. P4_G9; assembly: GCF_056400985.1. Taxonomy (NCBI): domain Bacteria; kingdom Pseudomonadati; phylum Bacteroidota; class Sphingobacteriia; order Sphingobacteriales; family Sphingobacteriaceae; genus Mucilaginibacter; species Mucilaginibacter sp. P4_G9. The sequence continues at coordinate 3,919 of NZ_JBFUKF010000424.1, forward strand.
TTGTAAAAAGTCATATCAAATTAATTAACAGGTAGTATGTTTGGCCGGCAACATACCCCATTCATATTAATTGAATGTTAGGGTAGGCAAAATGAATAAGATTGTGACAAAGTATGCAAGCAGCTCGCGCATACAGCGTTTAAAAAACACCTACAACTCAATGCCTTTTCATAATGATAACAATCAATCGCGCCTGTATTTAGTATCACGTTCGCAGATAATTTTGTATCTGCGAACGTGGTGCCAAAGTAAGATAAAATTTTTACCAGGAAATTTGATTATATATTTTATTTACTCAATTCTAAAACCCACATACGCATCTG
>NZ_JBFUKF010000425.1:0-4223 GCF_056400985.1 Mucilaginibacter sp. P4_G9
ACTTTACGCTTTTACAAGGCAACGCTAATTTAACCCACACCTTAGGGGGGTGGGGACCTTCAAGGAAAATGATGGACATGTACCTATGCACAGACGGGCTTCCTTTTACAGTGTCCCCACTGGCTAAAGGGTATGCGAAAATGACCGACGAATTTGAAAATCGTGAATGGAGACTACGCAGCCTTGTGTATATTCCTAAAAATAAATATTGGGGATTTGGTGCAAGCACAGGCGCAAATTATAATTTGGCCAATTATATTACAACATTCAATTTTCCAGCTATAATAAAGCCTTTCTATCCGGATTTATATTCGAATATAAACGGCGGCTACGGGAATCGTAAATTCTGTTCTGAAGAATCTACAAGGGCCGATTACCAGGAATCTTATGATTACCCGCAAATACGCCTTGCTGAAGTCTATTTGATTTACGCCGAAGCCAAATGTGAGTTGGGCGGAGGTTCTATTTCAGATGCAGATCTGAACATATCGATTAACAAAATCAGGGCACGTAACTCGGTTGCCCCACTTACCAATGCCTTGATTGCTCCATACGCAAGTCTTACCATGCTGGGAGAGATAAGAAGGGAGCGTGCACTTGAGCTTTACATGGAAAACAGCCGCTATGATGACCTGAAACGGTGGGGCATAGCCGAAACAGAGTTGAATAAGCCAATTGAGGGTATGGTTGTGCAATACAACGGCCAACCAACGGAAACCGCGACCGGCACGAATCCTATTACCCATAATCCGATCTACAATCCTAATAAATTTGTTTACGGTGTCGACAATCAAACAGGTGCGGTGATACTGGACCCGGCAAGCAACCGCAAATTTAAGCGAATGCATTACCTCCTTCCGATTCCAAATGATCAGCTTTCTTTAAACCCTAACATTGTCCAAAATCCGGGCTACTAATAAAAAGAGACCGTATCATATACAAATGATGCGGTCTTTTTTCTTAAGATGTTTATGCCAGAGCATTGGTTTTATATAAATATGGCTCTTAGCGACGCTTAAGTATCCAAAACGAAAATCAGATTTATGAGGAGGAATAACTGTATCAAATCATTTCTGGAAATTTGAAAATAATTGGATACCGCTCAAGGCGATCCAATTTTTATAAAAAAATCATTTTTCGAACTTTCTTATGGTCAACCGTTTTGTATATTTGTAGCACAACGATTAATGGCTAAATGGTGTTGTATAAATCGTTGAATGATCTTTTATAAATTATAACTTATTATAATTTAAGGACTTACAAAGCGGGTTCGATTCCCGCTCTCAACTAGCCTGTTAAACCATATTAATTTGATACCATAGATTGTTTTTAGTAAATTTGAACATAGCATTTGCAGCTAATTTCTAAAAAATAAAAAGTGGTGAGTAATTCGGTGAGTGCGAAAATCAAAACCATTCAAGACATCAAATAAACAGGGAAAATTAGGGTTAAAATAAATCCCTAGCTCTCCGCAGATAATACAAAGCGGTAGTGTATCAATTGTGTTGTTATTAAATTAATAATCTGATAATCAAGAGCAATAAAAATACACCACATTAAATTTTATTAAAAAGGATGGTACTTATGTACCATCCTTTTTATTTTAGGCGATTATTTAGACTATAAGTGCCTGGAAAGTGAATACGTGTATCAAAGCTGTTGTTAGTTTAAATTGTCATTATTGCAACTATTAAGTTTGGCAAAATCTGGAATCAACAGCGCTACCGCTGTAAGAGTTGTAATAAGACTCAAATATCACATTACTTAAAAAAAGCGTATAAATCTGGCACCACTTCTACATTATCAATCACGTCAAAGAAGGATGCGGTATAAGGAGTATAGCAAGGTTGTTGAATATCTCACCCAATACGGTTATCCAGAGAATTAAGAACATTGCTTCAACCATTACAAAACCTCCTATTAGCGCAAACAGAGTATATGAAGTAGATGAGTTAAAAACCTACATCAAAAAAAAAGCGCGGAATGTTGGGTAATCTATGCTTTGGATAAGCAAAATGGACAGGTAGTTGATTTAAAAGTAGGGCGACGCAGCAAAATAAATCTACAAAGAGTTACTGACACCCTTTTATTATCGAAATGCAAGCGAATTTATACTGACGCGTTGAACACCTATCGTCAGATTATACCAGCTAAACTTCACAAAGTAAAACGTTACGGCACAAATAAAATTGAGCGTAAAAACCTAAGCCTCCGCACCCATTTGAAACGCCTTAATAGAAAAACAATCTGCTTTTCAAAAAGTATAAGTATGCTTGAAGCTTGCTTAAAAATTTATTTTTGGCATGAATTCATAGCTATGTGACCTCCAGGCTCGTCTATCAGCGGAAAATGCAGGAGAGGATTTGACGATGAATTTTAGGCTTCTTTGTTTACTAATCTGTTTTAACAATCCGATGAATACATTACCTAATTATCTGGATCTGGCTGTTCGCGATTTGGCAATGGCAATTGGCGCCTTTTCATTAGCGAGACTTTCCGGCCCTGTAATAATTAAAATCCTATAAATATGGAGTATTAGCAGATGAGGCTGAATACTTTACTAAGCGATTAAGTAGTAGAAAATAAATGATTAGGCTCACTTATTTATTCCTTTTTTCCTCGATAGCCTGCAATAACTGATCATAAGGCTTATTGAATTTTTCGACACCTTCATCCTCTAATTGCTGGGTGATGTCATCAATATTGATCCCCGTTTTTTTCAGTCTTTCAAATATTTGGTCTACCTTATCCAGGTCCTGTTCCAAACGACTTTCGGGCTGTCCATGGTCCCGGTAGGCATCCAACGTTTCTAAAGGAATGGTATTCACGGTTTCCGGGCCGATCAGCGCCTCTATATATTTGGTATCCGGAAAGGAAGGGTCCTTGGTGCCCGTGCTTGCCCACAAAACGTGCTGCGGCATAGCGCCCATTTCCTGTAGCTTTTTAAAGCGTTCGCTGCCGAAAACCCGTTTATAAATCTGGTAGGCTTTTTTTGCGGACGCGATTGCGACCTCGCCTTTCAGGTCAGAATGGCTCTTTTCCTCCAGCATCGGATCAACCAATACGTCGATCCTACTCAGGAAAAAGCTGGCTACGGACGCGATGTGATCAATTGGCTGGCCGGCTTCCACCCTATCTTCCAGGCCCGAAATATAGGCTTCAGTTACTTCTTCATAACGACCAAGGCCAAAAAGCAAAGTAATATTGATATTCAGTCCTTCACTGATCGTTTTGCGTATGGCGGGCAGACCTTCTGCAGTTGCGGGTATTTTAATCATCACGTTTTGGCGGTCAACCTTTTTCCACAGTTCAACGGCTTGCCGGATGGTCTTGTTGGTATCATGTGCCAGGTGAGGGGAAACTTCCAGGCTTACATATCCATCCGAGCCTTCCACAAAAACGGGTTTAAATAATTCTGCTGCATTTTGAATATCGGTGATCGCCAGCTCGTAAAAAATAGCTTCGGTGATTTTCTGCTCAGCAGCCAATTTTTTGATCTGCTCATCATAATCCATGCTGCGCGTGATCGCTTTTTCAAATATGGCCGGATTAGAGGTAATACCCCGTATCCCGTCTTCATCAATTAGCTTTTTCAAACGGCCGGACTCGATGATCTTTCGGTCAATAAAATCCAACCAGACGCTTTGACCGAAGTCATGCAATCGTTTTACGCTGTTAGTTTCCATTGCGAAGCTGTTTTAGATTTACCGTCCTTTAAGCCTATTTTTTTATACGCACCGCACAAATATTTCCGGCTGCTTGTAAAACGCCGTTTAAAAAAGCATTGCCAATTCCTGCGCTGCCATATGATACCTATTACCATCTCATTTCAGGATTTTTTCTTAGGCACTTTTGCACCTGCCTTACGGGCCTCAGATAACCCAATTGCAACCGCCTGTTTTTTTGAGGTAACCTTTTTGCCGCTGCCGCTTTTGAGCGTTCCCTCTTTCATTTCATGCATCGTTTTTTCCACTTTGTCCTGGGCCTTTTCTGAATACTTTGCCATGATGAATATATTTAAGTAAACAATTGATGATATGATATAAACATGACTACCAGTCATTTGGTTTCAACATCTTTATTTATTTCAAACATTTCCCTTTGTATTTTTTTATCTAAGTATGGATTTGTTTTAACAGTATGTGTTAATGAGTAAAGCATCCCTGAAAAGACATGTAATGCCTTGTTGGTTTTTTTATTCAATGCAGCGGGCCGTAGTAGCT
>NZ_JBFUKF010000426.1:0-4216 GCF_056400985.1 Mucilaginibacter sp. P4_G9
TCTGTACTTAATCTGCACATCTGAAATTAGAAATCTGCACATTTAAAATGTCTTTACTTTATAATACCGCTTTATCATTTGTTAAAAATTTAGGTCCGGTGGCGGCTAAGTCATTGATGGCTTATTTGGGGAGTGCTGACGCGGTTTTTAAATCTTCGCCCRCCAAAATGAGCACTATACCGGGCATTGGCGAAAAAAGAGCCGGTCAGTGGGATTTTGATGAAGCGCTGAGATTGGCCGAAAAGGAACTCAATTTTGTAGATAAACAAGGAATAGAACTGATATTTTATACCGATGCAAGGTATCCTAAACGCTTAAAAAATTGTGCCGATTCGCCTATACTATTGTATGCTAAAGGGAAAATGGACCTGAACCCGCCGCAGGTGATCAGCATAGTGGGTACCCGGAATGCCACTGATTATGGCCGCCAATTGTGCCGCCAGCTTATTGAGGAGTTGCAACAATACAATGTATTAATAGTAAGCGGCCTTGCTTTGGGCATTGACGTGACCGCACATAGGGAATGCTTGCGGTTAAATGTGCCTACAGTAGGTGTGCTGGGGCATGGGCTGGACAGGTTGTACCCCAGCCAAAACCGGGGAACCGCCGATAAAATGCTGGAAAATGGCGGTTTATTAACCGAATATCCATCTGGAACAGTGCCCGACAGGGAGAATTTTCCGCAGCGAAACCGTATTGTAGCCGGTATGGCTGATGCTACGGTGGTGATTGAGGCAAGTTTAAAAGGAGGCGCGTTGATAACTGCCGAAATTGCCAATTCCTATAACAGGGATGTGTTTGCCTTTCCAGGCAGGCTGGATGATGTTTATTCGGAGGGTTGTAACTTCCTCATTCGCAATAACAAAGCAGCGTTGCTTACCTGCATGGCCGATCTGGCTTTCAGCCTCGGTTGGGAAAAGGCCGACAATACCAAACCCGTTGAACAGTTTATGTTACCGTTGGATCTGTCAGCTGATGAACGCTTTATTTTTGATATTTTACAGGAAAATAAAATGCCTTTAGCTATAGACGAACTTACCATAAAAGCCAATATGCCTATGAGCATTCTGGCCATGAACCTGCTGAATATGGAAATGCAGGGGTATATCAGATCGTTACCGGGGAAAACTTATAGGGTGAATTAGTGAGTAGGTCTAAGTCTTAAGTCCGAAGTCTAAAGATCAAAACTGGGGCTGCTTAATACGTTATATAGAGTCTATTAATTAATTGCAAATTGATTAAATAATATTGAAAATCAATCTGTTAGCTTTAAGCTTTGTGCATCCTGCTTTTAGCTTCTTATCCCTTAGGTGAATCAAAAAAGCTTAAATGTCCATCTTCTTCGCTGATGGATTGCCAGCTATCGTTATCAAAGGTGATGAGGGCTACCGCACAGGTAGGCATTTCGCGAATTTGGCTTGTGAGGTAGTGCAGGACCTGGCTGATGCCGGGGTTATGACCTACAATTCCAATAAAATCATACTTATTTGGCAAGTCGTTAATTACTTTTATCCAGGTTTTTTCGCCGGCTTCATAGATCCTTTTATCGGTACCTGCTTTGGGTAATTGCAGGTGTTTGGTAAAAATATCAGCTGTTGTTTGTGTACGTAACGCCGGACTGGTGATAATGGCCTGTGGACTAATTGATTGCCCTTTTATAATTGATGCCATCAGTTCTGCATCGTCCTTGCCCGATTGTTTTAATGGTCGTTCAAAGTCAACATAACCGGCTTCGTGGGTTGCTTTTGCGTGGCGAATCAGGAGTAGCTTTTTCATGGTTTAAATAAAAAAGGGGCTTATATCTCTTTTTTAAAATTAAGTATATAATGATACATTTTGTTTCTCTATCTGCTCAAAAAATTAAAAAATAAATCCCACTGAAGCGCCACAAACACGGGTTTTAAATTTGTTGCCCAAAGCATCGGGGGCTATGTTTGATAATCCGAGGTCGTAACTTAAATTAAAAAGCAGGCCTCCTTTTAATTTAATACCCGCTATAGCATCGGCTCCATACTCGTCAGACCGGATATCGCCATTATCGCCAAACGTAATTTTATCACTTGATGAAATCATCGTATGCGTACCATTATTGTTGTTATCGGCCGATAATTTCTTTTTTCCATACACACCCATACCCACAAAAGGACCTGCACCAATATAAAACTCGCCAACCACAAATGGAACGTGATATACAATATTTAAAGGCACCTGTACATAGTATAAATTGTATTTGGTGGTAACCTCGCTTTTTGAACCATTTGGAAATGTGCCTGTAAAGCCATTAAATGTACCGCCTTTACCGGTAAAGTTAACAGCAGGTTGTAATGAGAAATGACCAAGTTTAACATCAATAAAAACACCCACATTAAATGAGGTAACCGAACCCGAATTAGCATAAACATTTGATCCGGCAATCATATTAGCCGCAGTTCCTGACGAAGTAAGCGTTGCAAAATTTGCACCGCCTTTTATACCGATGACTGGCAATTGTGCAAAAGTTGCTATTGATGAGGTAGTTAATAATAGCAAGGACGATAGTTTTTTCAATAACTTATAGTGTTAGGTAAGGGTAAAACAAATATAAGCAAATTTGACAATCAGGAATCACTACTTGTTTACAAACTCAATAATCCCATCCACAGGCATATCATTCATGCATTTAAAATGCCCGAGCGGGCATTTCTCCAACCCAAATTTGGAGCACGGACGACAATCCAAATCAATGCCTGCAACCAGTACGTCCTCAACCATATAGGGTTGCACGCCCAGTAATTCCGGTACAGTGCCGCCCCAAACAGATACTATGGGTTTATTAAAAGCCTCGGCAATGTGGGTGAGGCCGGTATCAAAACCAATGATACTTTCGGCTTTTGACACCAGGAAAACAGATTCATCAAGCGAGGTTATGCCGCAGGCATTATAAACAGAAGCGCCTATTGCTTCAGCAATAACATCGCCATTAGCTTTAACATCGTTACCGCCTAACAATACAACCGGTAGTTTAAGCTGACTGCAAATACTGATAATTTTTTCATTTGGCATCCGCTTGGTAAAATGTGTTGCCCCTATGACGAACGCGATGTAGCTGTTTTGGTGCGATGCCGGCAGTAATTTATTAAGCTGATGTCCGGCTTTGACGTAGTAATCAATGGGTTGGTTGTCATTAACAACTCCTAAAGGTTTCGCTGCTTCCAGGTAACGGTCAACCAAATGGGTAGGAGGTATCAGCTTTAGTTTAAATTTTAAACTAAGCCACTTTTTAATGGGCTGCTTTTTATAGGTGGTTGATTTTATGCCAGTGCGTAGTTTTATAATAGTGGTGCGCAGGTTATTATGTAAATCAACAATATGATCGTATTGCTCTGCCTTTATCTCGTTGATGGTATCAGTAAGCGAGGGTTTTAGTAGCAACAGTTTATCTACATAGGGATTGCTATCATAGATATATTTAAAGGCAGGTTTGGTTAAAAAGTGCACTTCGGCATTGGGGACCTGTTTTTTTAGGCAGCGCACAACTGGGGTAGTATAAATAATATCGCCCATTGAGCTAAAACGGATCACCAGTATCTTCATGTTGATATGCTTATCAGGTAATCTGGTTCCTGATTTTATTAATTATAGAAGTAGATGAATAGCCCTCCACAAAATTAATGGTTTTTACCTCGCCGCCATTGGCTATCACTTCCTTTGCGCCAACTATGTTGTCAATAGAATAATCAGCACCTTTTACCAAATAATCAGGTAGTAAAGTGCTGATTAGGTTCAGTGGGGTATCCTCCTCAAATACTACAATTGCATCTACAAAAAATAGGGCGGCCAGGATGGCAGCTCGGCTACTCTCGTCATTAACGGGCCTGTCTTCGCCCTTTATTCTTCTAACCGAACTATCTGCATTAAGCCCGATGATGAGTTTATCACCCAGTTCGGCTGCTTTTGCCAGGTAAGTTATATGGCCGATATGCAAAAGGTCGAAAACGCCATTGGTAAAAACCACTTTTTTACCTTCAATTGCCCAGCTTTGCCGCTTCATCTTAAGTGAAGATAAATCGCTGATCTTATCGGTAAGTGTTTTTTCTAAATCGATTCTCATTAAATTTTTTTTGTAGAGACGCATATTTGCGTCTTATTTAACATATCAAACGGGAAACACAAATATTGCGTCTCTATTGATTTTTTAATCAAACAAGTCATCAACTGCCTGGCACATAATATGGCC
>NZ_JBFUKF010000427.1:0-4209 GCF_056400985.1 Mucilaginibacter sp. P4_G9
GGTTTATAAGGCTAATATAATTACATCTGCAGGGCTTTACGCCTTGTAACGAAATAGTTATAACAGTAGACATGTTTATTCATCTTATTTAAACTAATTCTAAATAAAAGTTGCGAATAAGAAATGTCTTGTTATTTTTGCCCTTAATTAGACTTAGTATAAATAGCATGGCAAACAATCTCTACAATTACATTCAAAAATTTACACTCTTAATTCTATTTATATTTATAAATACCCTCGTTTTAAAAGCCGACGAGGAAGGCAATAACGGTAAAATAACCGGTTTTGTTAAAACCAGCGATGGCAAGGCTGCCTCATACGTTATTGTAGCGATAAAGGGCCTTAATAAAAGTACCACAACCGTTGATGACGGATCATTTACCATTGTTAACGTTAAACCAGGTACCTATACGTTGGTTACCAGTTATGTTGGTACCAAAAGTGAAGAGCAAATGGTTACTGTTATTGCAAACCAAACCACCCGCGTTAATTTCACACTGCGCGAAAGTGCCGCGCAGCTTAATGAAGTAGTGATATCATCTACAAAAACCATTAACCGCAAAAAACTGAGCGTGGGCAAAATGAATGTTGCGCCTATGGACCTGCCTCAAAGCGTTACCGTAATTGGCCGCGATGTACTGGATCAGCAGCAATCTTTACGTTTAAGCGATGTGATCAGGAACGTTAATGGTGTTTACCTGTACAGTGCCCGTGGCAATACACAGGAAACATTTGCTTCCAGGGGATATAGTTTTTCGAGCACCAACATGTTCAAAAACGGTTTTAGGGTAAACTCCGGTGTGGTACCTGAGATAAGTTCGTTAGAGCGGGTTGAGATTTTAAAAGGCAGCGCGGCGTTATTATATGGTAATGTTGCACCCGGCGGTATCCTGAATATGGTTACCAAAAAGCCATTATTTGAGCAAGGCGGCAAAGTATCCATGACTTATGGCAGCTATGATCTGTACCGCCCATCGTTTGATGTTTACGGCCCTATATCTTCCAAATTAGCTTACCGCTTAAACGGCACTTATGAAAAAGCAAACAGTTTTCGTGATAATGTAAAATCCGAACGGGAGTACATCAACCCTTCGTTTCTGTACAAAGTAAGCGATAAAACAACCATTATTGTTGAAGGTGATTACCTGAACTATGATTTTACCCCCGATTTTGGTACCGGGCAAATCAATAATGTAATTGCCAATGTACCGCGTAACAGATACCTGGGCGCTTCATGGTCAACCGGTAATACCAAACAAAGCACGGCTACCGCTACCATTAATCACCAGATAAATAGTTTATGGCAAATAAGCGGAGGAATCTCTTACCAGCACTTTAACAGGCAATACCAAACAACCGAACGCGTGCTGCCAAATGCAAGCGGCGACTGGGGACGCACCCTGAACCGGGCAAAAACACTGGAGGATTATTACACCGGGCAGCTTAATGTTACCGGCCAGTTTAATACAGGTTCCATCAAACACAATATTTTAGTAGGTGTTGACGCGGATAGGTATAACAATACTGCTTATACTTATGTGGCTAACATTGATAAAGTGTCGAGTTATTGGGATCAGGGTACTGCTATAAAACCTGTGGTTTACGATACAATTAATATTTTTAATGTAGATAAATATAATTTGCGTACAGACAAACCTGTGATGAATCCCTTGTATAGAATATTAACAAAAACTAATCGTTTTGGTGCATATTTTAACGACCTTATTAGCTTATCAGATAAAGTTAAAGTGCTTGCAGGTATTCGCTGGTCATACCAATATATAGCGCCAACGGTAGTTGCCAATTATTACAACACTACTCCGGCCCTGGCTACGCCAGCAAAAAGCAAAACCGACAAGGCATTTTCTCCAAGAGTGGGTATAGTTTACAAACCGCTAACCAACACTGCGTTGTTTGCCAGTTACTCCAACTCTTTTATAACCAATACTGGTTCAGATGTTAATGGTAACCCACTTGATCCATCAATAGTTGACCAATATGAAGCCGGGATAAAAAATGATTTCCTAAATGGAAATTTGTCCGTGAATGTAACGGCATATCGCATTATCAATAACAACCTTGCTCAAACAGCACCATTCTTGGCCGATGGGACAACCGTAAATATAAATACCAATATTAAAGAACTGGTTGGTCAAACAAAAAGCAACGGTGTAGAACTCGACATTGCAGGGCATCCGGTTAAAGGGCTCGATCTGTTAGCCGGTTACAGTTATACCAACGCCCGTTATTCAAAAACTTCAGCTTCGTTTGGCAGCAACATAGCAGGGCAGCCCTTATTGAATGTGCCAAAGCATACAGCAAATGCCAGTGCTTTCTATAACTTTTATGATGGTAGCCTAAAGGGTTTTAAAGTGGGTGCATCGGTATATTACCTGGGCGACCGTATTGCAGGCAATGCCAATACTGTACCGGCTAAAGGACAAGCCCAGCCTGCAAATAAACTGGTATATGTATCCGGCTTTACCACGGTTGATGCCTCAGTTGGTTATACCTATAAAAAGATCTCTATTATTGGTAAGATCTCCAATATAGGTAACGTATTAAATTATAACGTCCACGAAAATTACAGTATCAACCCAATACCACCAAGGCAGTTTTTAACTACTCTGGCTTATAGTTTTTAAGGCATAAAGCTGTATAAMCATCGTTACGGTTAGGATATAAAAAAATGAATACACCGGGATATGCTTTGGCATACCCGGTTTTTATAATTAAAAATGATGAAAGTATTTTTCCGCACCATTCACCTTTACCTGAGCCTTGCGGCGGGTATTGTCATTTTTTGTTCGTGTGTTACGGGCACTATGTTGGTGTTTGAAAAAGAGATTGAGCATAGCCTGCATCCCAAACGTTACTATGTGGAGCCACAGCAAACGCGGATGCCATTGGCACAGCTGATAAAAGCCGCGTTGAAACAGGCGCCCAAGTCAAAATTTGCTTCGGCCATGGTTTATAACGATGCCGGGAGAACGGTGGAGATTGGCGTGATGGTGCCCGAGAAAAGGGACAAAAAGGAAAAGCCGGCTCAAACCGGTAAAGGTAAACCTGCAGGTGCGCCTGGTAAAACCGGTAAAGGCGCCAAGGAGGGAGGAAAGCACAATTTAACCGTTTTTGTAAACCCATATACCGGCCAGGTAATGGGCGAATATAACCGCAGGCAATCGTTCCTGTTTTCAGTCGAGATGCTTCACCGGTTTTTGTTAGCCGGGAAGGATAGCGCGGGCGATTGGATAGTAGGGATCTCAACCCTGCTTTTCCTGTTCATACTGATAACCGGTGTAGTACTCTGGTGGCCAAAAACAAAAAACATCATGCGGCAGCGGCTAAAAATAAAGTGGGATGGCAGTACCAAACGGCTGGTGCATGATCTGCACATAGTTACCGGCTTTTATACTTCGGTTTTTTTGATAGTAATTGTTTTAACCGGGTTAATCATGTCGTTTAAATGGGCCAACCAGGCATTGTTTGCCATAACAGGTTCAAAACTTGTAAAAGAACAGCCCAAATCGCCGCAATCAAAATACCAGGCAGGCGCTGCGGCTTTAACTGTTGATGCCGCATTACAAAATGTAGCAGCTAAAACCCAGGGAGCCGAATACTATACGGTGCGCGTTCCGGGAGATTCAACCGGGACCTATAGCATCAATATTTTACCCAAAGGTGCATTGGAAAACACGGCCGATACTTATTATGTAGATCAGTACAGCGGCAGCTTGGCCGGTGCGCAAATGTTTGCTGCTAAAAATTTAGGTCAGCGTCTAAGAGCATTGGTGAAGCCTGTGCACACCGGTTCGGTATATGGTTTACCTACCAAGGTTGTCAGTTTTGTGGTTTGTTTATTATCGCTCATATTTCCGGTAACCGGGGTAATGATGTGGCTTAACCGTACACGGAAAAAGAAAAAACCTGTAGGTAAGCTGCAATTGGTGTAAGTGTTTTATAGTTTAAAAAAAACCTTTCAAAACGTTTTCTACTTCATAGTTTCACGAAATTTTACCTCTCGCAATGCGAACGGATATGTGTTTCATTAGAGGCGTTTTTAGGAATGCTATTTACTTATTCCTTCAAGGATACTAAAAGGCGACATTGTTGGTATTACCCTGGTTAGCTTAAGGCCGGCATCGTCAAACAATTGCCTGTATTCCTTTTCTGTTCGTTCGCAGCCTGGCAGGTATTGCAACATCTGTA
>NZ_JBFUKF010000428.1:0-4188 GCF_056400985.1 Mucilaginibacter sp. P4_G9
CCTCTTTAAGGGTAAAGGCTATGCGGTATTCCTGCTTATCGGTGGTGGTTAAAATATAAACTCCAAGATGAAAGCTGGCCCTTGAATTTATTTTGTGCAGTAATTTGATACTTTGAGGTTTATTTTTGGCAAAAAACCTGTCGAGTAATTGCACAGCCTGCCCCCTTGAATATGTATTCTCATCATCCATGATGTTCATATCAACGCTGGCTGCAAATAATTTGGCCAATTCTTTTGTATTACCCTGCTTTACAAGGTTAGCTACATTATCCAGTGGATCGGCCAAAACTATATTCGGGATTAAAAGCAAAAACATTAACGATGATATGTAAAATAACTTCATACAGATAGATACGTTATAAAACAACTTTATGTTACATTTTGCAAAAACAGGCGGGTAAAATACCTTATTAGGCGATGTTAACATATAACTGTTTTTACTTTAAATTATTACCTTAATAATCAACCCCGTATAAGTATAAATCTAAATTCAAAATTTATACCCATAAGTTGAACGTTGCATTTATATTTGCAATGTGGAAAATAAAAAAAAACTCGCATTAATTATCCTCGATGGCTGGGGTTATGGCCGTAATGATCAATCGAACGCTATTTTGGCGGCCAACACTCCATTTGTTGATTCAATGCTGCAAAAATACCCAAACTCAAAACTGGAAGCATCCGGAACCGCTGTAGGTTTACCTGCCRGCCAAATGGGTAACTCCGAAGTCGGACACATGAATTTGGGGGCCGGCCGCGTAGTGTACCAGGAACTGGGCCGCATACATAAAGCTGTTGACGATAATGAGCTGCCAACAATCCCGGTATTAAAAGATGCTTTTGAATACGCTAAACAAAACGATAAAGATGTTCACCTTATTGGATTGGTATCAGACGGAGGTGTTCACTCTCACATCAGGCATGTAAAAGGCTTATGCGATGCAGCCAGGCAATTGGATGTAAATAACGTATTTATCCATGCTTTTTTAGATGGGCGTGATACCGACCCAAAATCCGGGTTAGGTTTCGTTACCGAATTGGAACAATATATAGAAGGCACATCTGCAAAAATAGCAACGGCCATTGGTCGTTATTACGCTATGGATCGTGATAACCGCTGGGAACGTGTTAAACTGGCTTATGACCTTATGGTTAAAGGCGAAGGTGAAGCCACTCAGCATATTACCGACCTGATCAAAAAATCATACGAAGCCGATGTTACCGACGAATTTATTAAGCCTATTGTAAGGGTAAATGCCGATGGCAAGCCGTTGGCTGTTATAAAAGACGGCGATGTAGTTATCTGTTTTAATTTCCGTACTGATAGAGGCCGCGAGATTAGCGTTGCATTAACACAAAAATCTTTTCCTGAATATAACCTGCACCCTTTAAATGTACGTTACATCACAATGGTGCCATATGATGAAACATTTAAAAATGTACAGGTAGTTTTCAACAAAGAAGATTTGACGAAAACATTGGGCGAGATACTGCAAAATGCGGGCAAAACTCAAATTCGTATTGCTGAAACCGAAAAGTATCCGCACGTTACCTTCTTTTTTTCGGGCGGACGTGAGCGCGAATTTGTTAACGAAAAGCGCCTGTTAGTACCGTCGCCAAAGGTTGCTACTTATGATTTACAGCCCGAAATGAGCGCGGCTGGAATCCGTGATGCTATCATCCCCGAATTGGAAAGCGGCTGGCCCGATTTTGTTTGCTTAAACTTTGCCAATACCGATATGGTTGGTCATACAGGTGTTTTCAGCGCGGTTGTAAAAGCCGCCGAAACCGCCGATAGCTGTACAAAAGCCGTTGTTGAGGCTGGCCTGGCCAATGGCTATTCTTTCATCATCATAGCCGACCATGGTAATGCCGATTATATGATCAATGAAGATGGTACGCCAAACACAGCACACACTACTAATTTGGTGCCCTGCATTGTGATAGATAAGGATGTTACCCATGTAAAAGATGGCAAACTGGGCGATATTGCACCAACCATTTTAAAAATACTGGGTGTAGTAATCCCTGCCGAAATGACCGGTAATGTATTGGTGTAAGCTAAAATCAATATACTTAGCTGCCCTTTTAGGCAGTGCAATGCTATTATCCGGCTTGCAATCATGCAGGCCGGATAACACGCAATCAAACGGTAGCTTAAAGTATTTTGATGTAGCCGGGTATTTTAAAGCAGATACAGCGAGGCTCAAAAAGCTTAATCCTAAGGTTGATAAAACAGTAACACATAACGGTGTAACCGAAAATAAGGCTGTACATATTCCAAATTGGGGCCAGGAACTTAACCTGTTCATCCAATCGGACATTAACCGGCCGGCCTGGAAAAATAGCTATAACATTTTAAATACAGATTCCCTGGTCATTTACAAGGCAAAAACTCCCGATCTTAGAACAACCAAGATCATGATCAGGAAAAATAAAGATAAAGTGAAATGGATAGTGATATTTAACCACACCAAAAACCTGCTTTACGAAACAAATGAAAAACTAAGCTATTTCCCCGATTCGGTTTACCAGATAGAAAAGTCGCAGCGTGTTAAATTAATGGGGAAAAATCTTTATAGGATAAAGGGATTTTTAAAAAAGTAGAATTACTCCTAAATTCTTTTTCCTAAAATCTTAATGTCTCGCTACAACTGCCGAAGTAGCCTGGCCAAGTTTTTCCTTTGATTGATCTATCAACACAGCAATATCGTTTCTCCCCGGGTTGTTATTCAATATTTTTTCAAGATCGGCAATAGATGCCTTCAGGGAATTAATACCGCGGCTTCTATCGTAAAAATGCGAGTTGGTTTGCAGTTTAAAAATACCGTAATCACGGTAAGCTATGCCCCTGTTTTGGTAGTATTTACTGTCGCTTGGGTCGTTGTTGATAGATATAGCTTTTGTAAGGTCAACTATCGCTCCCAATAAATACAATTCCTTATCGGCGTCTTTTGTCTGGTTGTCCTTACCCAAATAGCTTTTTGCCCTGGCTCTATAATAATAAGCGGTTGCATCAGCTGGTTTTATAGCAATTACGCGGGTGTAAGCAGCAATTGATTTTTTGTAGTTATCACTGTGATAATATGAATAACCCAGCATCCACAAAGCATTGGCATTGGTAGAATCGGTAATGCAGGCTTTTTCAAGGTGTGTTACTGCCGATCTGAAATCACCATCCATCACGGCCTGCTGTCCCATTTTTACATAGGCATTTTGGGCCAATGTGGTTTCAATGGACGACAACAGCAGGAAGGGTAATATAACTGAAAGCCTCATCAACGGATCAATGGTAAACAGGATTGTATATCATTAACTAACTTTACTTCAAAATATTATGCCAAAATCTTCAATTATTAAAAAAGATTTACCGGCTTAAACATTGAGGAAGCGATACTATGACTTTTTTTCATCTTTAACAACAAAACCCGGGTTATTTAACAAATAGCTGATAAATTTACAACCGACACAAAATCAAACCATTACAAAGCCAAATTGATTGTTATTAATTAATACCATAACTTGGCACAGCTCTTGAAACATAGTGTTGCGCAGGATTTGACTATCATTTACCTGTATTTTACAAGCCCTAAAGTTTTATGGGCTGACAACATGACGTTATTTTCTACACAAAATATATAATTAATGAGTTTTGACCCATTTGATTTTAAAAACGCTTTACCGGTTATAAACGAGGATTCTGAGTTTTTTCCCCTTATGTCTACTGAGGATGAGGAGGAAATGAACAACGAACAGCTGCCCGATGTACTGGCTATACTGCCTTTGCGCAATACTGTGCTGTTTCCCGGCGTGGTTATCCCGATAACAGTTGGCAGGGATAAATCAATTAAACTGATACGGGACGCCAATAAGGGCAATCGCATGATTGGGGTAGTTGCGCAACAGGATGTGGGGATTGAAGACCCCAATTTTAGCCAATTAAATAAAGTGGGTACCATTGCGCTCATCATTAAAATGCTGCAAATGCCAGATGGTAACACCACCGTTATACTACAAGGTAAAAAGCGTTTTGTATTAAAGGATGAAGTGCAATCCGACCCTTATATAAAAGCTACCGTTGAGCCTTTTAAAGAAACCAAACTAAAAGAGGATAAAGAATTTAAGGCTATGGTATCGTCCATAAAGGATATGGCCATGAACATTATCCAGCTATCGCCAAATATACCA
>NZ_JBFUKF010000429.1:0-4172 GCF_056400985.1 Mucilaginibacter sp. P4_G9
CAGCTTAAACAGCGCTTATGTATCCGGTATGTTACATTTATTTTAATTTATAACCCCCAGGAAAAATGTATCTTATTGGTTAATTGAACATTAGCGGCTTGCTGAGTTTTGCAAACAATATTCATTTCGTAATTAACCCCCTAAAATGTCATGATCGCACCGTCTATATCAAAGGTTAATGGAGGTATATTTGTTTAACAAATTAATAAACTAAAACCATTATGAAAATCAAGCAAAAGATCACCCCGTTTTTATGGTTCGATGACCAGGCAGAAGAAGCTATAAGTTTTTATACTGCTGTATTTAAAGATTCGGAAGTTGGCAATATTGCCCGTTATGGCGATGCCGGCCCTGGTGAGAAGGGAAAAGTAATGACCGGCACATTCACACTGGCCGGCCAACAATTTATGGCACTTAACGGTGGCCCCATGTTTAAATTCACCGAGGCCATATCTATGTTTGTTGACTGTAAAGACCAGGATGAAGTAGATTACTTTTGGGAAAAACTATCAGAAGGGGGAGAAAAATCAAGATGCGGCTGGTTGAAAGACAAATTTGGTTTATCATGGCAGGTGGTTCCTGAAACTTTGGGCGAATTACTATACAGCACCGATCCGCAAACATCTGGCAGGGTAATGCAGGCCATGATGAAAATGGATAAGATCATTATCCAGGATTTAAAAGACGCTGCTGAAGGTAAATAACTGTACAGCAACCACATATTTTAATTTAAGTCGCCTGAGCAGTATCGGCTGACTTTTTCATACAGTTTATTGTAACAAAAAAACCGACTTAGCCAAAATCAGGGCGATTGATTAAATTGCGATAATTTACCCGATAGACCTATAAAAAACTTCTCCTATTAGGGCTTGCTTTGCGTTAGCCCTCCTCCCTACTTGTCCTTGTCAACTGTTCCCACTCCTTTGTTCTTCCCAAAAAAAGATCTTTGTTCTTTATTCTATCTACCCCACTTTAAAAATTTAACTACTTGATACTCTAAAATATTTCTTCTGTAAAATTTGGAAATGCAAAAAAAACGCTCTATCATTGTAGTGTACTATTATAGTAGTACACTAAAACACAAACCTCATGATTAATATTAACCACCTAAACTTTGGGTACCAAAAAAATCAAATGGTACTTAACAACCTTAACCTACGCATTAAGCCAGGGCATATTTACGGCCTGCTTGGGCGCAACGGCGCGGGTAAATCAAGCTTGTTGCATAACATTTGCGGCCTGGTATTTCCACTAAGCGGCTCATGCGATGTAGCCGGCCAAAACCCGGCACAGCGGTCGCCGGAGTTTTTACAGCAGGTTTATTTACTGCCCGAAGAAATTTACCTGCCAAACGTATCCATCAAACGCTACCTGGATATTTACGCGCCCTTTTACCCTGTATTTGACCGCGAAATGTTTCACCGCTTTTTAACCGAGTTTGATATCCCAACAGAAAAAAAGCTTCAAAGCATGAGTTACGGGCAAAAAAAGAAAGTAATGATCAGTTTCGCCTTAGCTACACAAGCTAAAGTGTTGTTGATGGATGAGCCCACCAACGGCCTGGATATCCCCTCCAAAAAGCAATTTAGAAAGATCATTGCAGGCGTTATAAAGGATGATCAGCTCATTATCATCAGCACCCACCAGGTAAAAGATCTGGATAGYCTGATTGATTATGTTATGATACTGGAAGACCAGCAAATTATCCTTAACCAGCCTGTTGAAAACATCACCGAAAAGCTGGCATTTAAACAGGTTATGAACCTTGACGAAGTTGCCACCCCAATTTACAGTGAAGGCGCACTTAAAGGATATGCAGTAGTGGCCATTAACCATAAAAAAGAAAGCTCAAGACTGGATATGGAGATGTTTTTTAACGCCGTACTTACAGAAAAACAACAAGTGCTTTCACAATTTAATTAAGAAAAAGATATGGAATTTTCAACACATAGAATTTGGCTGCTGGTACGCAAGCAATGGGCCGAAAACCAGCAGCTTTACATATTAGGCATGCTGGCCCTGGCAGGGATCATTGCCGCTTTAATCATATACAATATATCAACGTTAGAAGGCTTTAGTAAGCGTTCGCAGGAAAGCCTGTTCTTTTTAAGTATGATAGTAGCCGGCAGCATATTTGCAACTACCATTTTAAGCCAGTTTAACACCAAACACGCCGGCATCCAGGCGTTAATGCTGCCTGCATCAACGTTTGAAAAGTTTGTAGTAGCCGCGATATATAGCATCATTGTTTTCCCGGTTTGTTTTATTGTTATAGTTTACCCTTTAATAACCATTGGTCATTATATAGATCATGAACTGGTTGGCAGTAACAATATATTGTATACTGTGAATTGGGACCTCGAAGAATCCACATTGATCTTCGTATTCCTGATGTTACAGAGTGTCGCGCTGTTTTGTTCCGTGTTGTTTAAACGCTACGTGTTTATAAAATCGGCGATACTGGTAATCGTCGTATTTTTTGGAGTGATAATTTCAAACCCTTTTATTGCCAGGAATATAGTAACAATAGATATGGGCAAACCGGTTATAGCCAACATCACCGAAACCTTTTACGATGTAAACCACAATATTGTAGGCCATAAGGTAGTAAAAGAACCCACCTGGACGCGAATTCGCTCTGCAATACCGTATTCCGGAATGGAAATTAACAACTGGTTTGTAAAGCAAAAATACAACGGTGTTAATTATATATCATATGGCATGGAGGTACGTAATAAATACAACGCGGTATTTTATGCCCTGTTGGTGATAAGCATACCCTTTTTATGGTTAATTACCTGGTTTAGGCTTAAAGAAAAAGAATTGTAACCCCAAAAAGGTAAAAATCATGGATTTTAACAACACACAAGCCATATACCTGCAGATAGCAGATTATGTGTGCGACAAAATACAGCTAAAGGTATGGCGTGAGGACGAAAAGATCCCCTCAGTACGTGAGCTCGCCGTTATGCTGGAGGTAAACCCCAATACCGTAATGCGATCGTACGAGCACCTGCAAAACCAGGAAATAATTTATACCAAACGCGGCATGGGGTATTTTGTACAGGCAAACGCAGCCAAAAATATCCTGAAAACACGGCGTAACCAATTTATGGACGAAGAATTACCACTCCTGTTTAAAAAAATGCAGCTGCTTGGCATCCCCGGAAACGACTTGCAAAGCAGGTACCAGGAATTTACAAATCAACCTAACAGCTAAAACTTAATATCAGCATATGAAAACCAGCACAAAATTAATCATCATACTTTTTACCTGTATCCCGGTATCATTACTGGCCTATAACCTGCTCCTGAAAAGCCAATTCAATAAGGGCGATTTTAACCGCGATTTGTATCCGCAGGATAACAGCGTATTTGTTACCCAACCCGTTTCGCCGGGGTTTAAACATATCGTGATAGATGGATCACTGAAAATGAAAGAAACGGGTTACGTTGAGCAGTGGATGGCCCGTATCTGGATAGGCAAAAACATCAAAGCAACATATACCGGCGGCAATACAGTAACGGTGAACAATGAGTTAAAGGAAAACCTGGAAACATCGGTAAAAAACGACACGCTGTTTATTGCCTTCCGGGTGAGAGGCAAATTTGATAATAACGCCAGGAACTGGAATGATGAGGGCGATATTGTAAAAATCTTTGCGGGCGATGTCCAATCTGTCGACATCAAATTTGCCTTTGTTACTATAGCAGACAACATCAGTAATGCCAATTCTTTGAAACTGAGAGTAGCCGATGGCAGTCATTACGATGTCAACAACCTATCGGTTAAAAACCTGGATGTGGCCGCGGCAGACAGCTCCTATGTGAATGTTACAAAAGGTAACCGCATTAATATGCTCAACTATTCGTTAAAGGGTAAAAGCAGCCTGAAGCTTGATGAAAACCCGGTAAGGCAGTTCCATGCGGGCCAGGTTGATAGTACCGCTAACATTCAACTTACAGGCAAAGCAACTTATATGCAAAACCAGCTGCATTGAATTTAAACTTTATAAACGCATAAGACATGATCAGATCAATATTTTTTTGGATTGGGGTTATTTTACTGGCTTGCATACCTTTGTTTTTAACAGATATCGCCTCCTTATAAAACTAAAAAAGATGGGTAGCCCAAATGCTATCCATCTTTTGTTTACAAATAAATGTAATAC
>NZ_JBFUKF010000430.1:0-4170 GCF_056400985.1 Mucilaginibacter sp. P4_G9
CCATATAGCTGTAATGCGGGGATGTAATGTAGACCAGCCACGTAATCTTGCAAAATCAGTAACAGTTGAATAAAATACCCGGTAATTATAAATCATAGTAGGTTATCATAATAAACCAATTATCTCTATTATATTCAATTAAATGAAGCAGGTGTAAACCTGCTTTTTTTATGTTTTAATATTTTTTATCCTGGCAGTGAGATGTTCTTTTTTACACATGTTTTTTCGCAGGTAAATATTTTCTCTGCCTTTAGGTGCATACCTTGTTATGTGCAAAAATCTGCCTGTTTTATTAAGGCATGCGTTGATCTTATCCTCACTACAGATCTCATTTATCCAAATTATCAGCGTAATTTTTGCAAAAAAAAGAGGCTGATTGAGATGCAGATTTCGGATTTTCATTAACGTCTTTTTAACAGTTATGAACACGTTTTACATGCTTTTTTACAGGGTTTGTAAATCATGATATAGGCAACTTTACACTTTATGTGAAGTGAATACAGTCCCTTTACAATTTAAATTCAATCGTGGAAAACGCTATCCTGTTGAAGTTCAAATAGATAAATTTGATATATGAAACAGTCAAAAAATACAATCTGTTATTTTAAACCGATGAGGAAGAGCGTAATTTTAAGTGGTTGTGTTATATCATTAATGTTAATCACAAGCTGCGCAGCCAAGCGCGACCTGGTATATTTTAGCAACCTGGCAAATGCAACCGTTGTTAATAATCCACAAACTGCCCAAGAAGTTCGCATACATAAAAAAGATATTGTAAGTGTATCTGTTAACAGTTTAAACCCCGAATCAAATAAACTTTTTTACGTAGTTGGTACTCAATCTGGTAAAGAAGAAGGATATAAAGTAAGCAAGGACGGTACAATTCAATTACCCCTGCTGGGTGAGGTTAAAGTTGAGGACATGACCGTTGAAGAAGCGCAAACCACAATTGCTTCGGGATTAACTAAACATGTTAAAAGCCCTGTTGTTGATGTTCGGCTTATTAATTTCAAAATTACAGTGATAGGAGAAGTTAACAGACCGTCAACGTTTGTTATCGCCGACGAGAAAGTGAATTTATTGGAGGCTTTAGGGCTTGCCGGAGATATGACCRTTTACGGTAAAAGAGATAATGTATTGGTCATCCGCAACGAGGAGGGCAATAAAACCATGACAAGGTTAAATCTTAATAAACTTGAATCAATGAATTCGCCGTATTTCAACTTAAGGCAAAACGATATAGTTTATGTAGAGCCAGATAGGGCAAAAGCAGTAGAATATAGTCAGAATACACGGTTATTGCCTGTTGTTATAGCCTCTATTTCTGCACTTGCAGTTTTGGCCGCGGTACTTTTAAAAAGATAAATATATAACTGTTGCATAATGTTAAAAATAACTAACATGGATACGAACTTTATTTTAAAACAACCCTTACCTGGCAATAATAACTTTATGGATACTGCAATGCCGTATTTAAAACGCTGGTATTGGTTTGTAATAGGTTTGCTTATCACTTTGGTGGCGGTGTGGTTTTATTTAGATTATGTTACCCCTTTGTATAAGATCACCAGTACACTTCAAATTCCAGACGACAAAAAAGGAGACGGCGGGCTTCTGAAAGCCACTGCCTTTAGCGACCTAAATATGTTCCAGGAAACTAAAACTGTTGATAATGAAATGGAAGTTTTACGGTCAAAAGACCTGATATACGATGTATTTAAAAAACTAAACCTCGGAGTTTCATATTTTAACGAGAGCGGATATAAAACAAATGAGTTGTACGGACAGGAACTGCCATTTGTTGTTACAATAAAAAAACTGGGTAAAACTGCATATCTGAAAGAACTTCAGCTTCAAACTTATTCGCAAAATACTTTCCTGTTAAAGGAAGATAAAAAGAGCTGGATATACAGATACGGGCAAATGATTCAGCATGCCGATTATGTATTTAAAGTGGATAAAGGACCGGCTTTTGCCTCCGGCAATCAAAATGTATCTATACTGTTTAAAAATATAAGCAAACTGGCGGCGGCATACAGCGCTGGCTTATTACAGGTAAACCCGGTTATTAAGGAGTCAAATACATTAGTATTAAGTATTGTTKATGCGGTGCCACAACGGGGTATCGATATTTTAACCAATATGATTAATACTTATAATGCCGACAATGTGCGCAAGAAAAATCTTATGGCTGTTAATACCATCTTGTTTATTGATAAGCGGCTTAAAACAATGGAACAGGACCTGTCATCTACAGAAGGCGATATCGAGGCTTACAAGCAGCAAAATGGCGCTTCTGAGATTGGTGCTGGTACACAAGTTAATTTGACAAAATCTGCCGAGTATAATCAATTGCTCGAAGCATCAAATGAGCAGTTAGGTATTGTAAAGTCCATTGAAGCCTATTTAAACGAGCCTGGCAATCAATATGATGCAGTGCCAAGTACAATGGGGTTAAAAGATCCGGTATTGAATACGCTGGTAACCCGTTTTAATGATCTTCAACTTGAAAGAAACAGGATGCTGAATAGTGCAAACCTAAGCAACCCACTCATTGAAAATTTAAGCAACCAGATAGCGAGCCTGCGTGCGAACATTAAAGAAAATTTAAACAACATTAAAAAAGGGTTTGCAATTGGGCATAAACTCCTCCAACAAAACTCGGCAGAGTATGATTCGAGGATTCGTTTGGTACCGTCACTCGAAAGAGGACTTTTACAGCGGAGCAGAGAACAAAGCGTAAAGACTAACTTATATCAATATTTATTGCAAAAAAGAGAGGAAACCGCCTTATCCTTGTCTGCCACAATTCCGTCATCACAAGTAATTGATAAACCGGCATATGACTCTAAACCCGAATATCCTAAGCAACAGTTAATGTATTTGCTGGGTAGTATTCTCGGCCTGTTCACCCCCGGGTTATTAATTTTTGTAAGTCAAAAACTGAATTTTAAAATTAAACATACATCAAGCTTATTAGGTATTAAAGGGGTAAGGGTATTGGGAGAGCTTTGTCATAACGACGGACAACACAGCCAGGTAGCTATACATAGAGGAAGTACAACTGTTCTTTCAGAATTGTTTAGATATATCCGTAGTAATATCGGGATATTGAACCAGGGGCTTCCGCATAAAACCATGTTGATTACCTCATGTATGAAAGGAGAGGGCAAAACCTTTTTTAGCATCAACCTGGCATTAACCCTGTCTTTATTAAATAAAAGAGTGCTGATCATGGAGTTCGATTTGCGCAAACCCGATTTGCTCAAATCTATTGGACTGGAACAAAAAATGGGTATCACTGATTTTCTTGACGGAGATATTGATTCGTTATATGATTGCATTCAACCATATGGCGAAACAGGAAATTTATTTGTGTTAGGATGTGGAAGAATACCCGAAAACCCGTCTGAACTCTTATCAGACCAACGCGTTAATCAGCTTTTTAAATGGTGTAATACTCAGTTTGATTATATTATAATTGATACCTCACCAGTTGGAGCTGTTGCTGATGCCTTTAGCCTGGCTAATTATGCAGATTTGAGCATTTACCTTGTACGTTACAATTATACAAGTACAGCGCAATTAGATGTACTAAGGGATATTTACGACAACGATAAGCTTAAAAACCTGATGGTTGTATTTAACGATGCAAAAAAAGAAAACCGCCCGGCGTATGCATATGGTGGTTATGGATATGCACCTGTTTATGGTGCTTAGTAGAATAGCTTTAATCATGCAGGTTTACCTGTATGGTGGTAAAAATTGGATTTAGTGTTAGAATATTTGATAGTTTGTATTTTCAACAAAGTGCCATGTAAGTGGAATGGCGAAGCTGTAAACTATTAAAAGAATACTGTTTGTTACAAAATAAGTTAAATTTTTTAAACACAAAACGCCATGTAAGTGGAGTGGCGAAGCTGTAACTACCCAAGATTAGGTTACACGTTCTGTTGAGTTATAAAGATTTAATTTTTCTCCGGGTACTATTTTCGGAACCCTTTTTCAAAAATAAAATACCCCAACCACATCATGTAAGTGAGATGGCGAAGCCATGAATACTCATATAAAATAGCCAGTTAATACACTTTGTTTTATGGAACCTCAACTAAATTTAAACAGAACTCACGTGTCAAGTTTACATGAAAAAAAATGGCTTGTTATATATAC
>NZ_JBFUKF010000431.1:0-4163 GCF_056400985.1 Mucilaginibacter sp. P4_G9
AAAGAATTTTGCAAAAAAAACAATATCAACCATGTAACCCGCATCGATAAAATTAATGCTAAAGCCGGAAACATAAATAATGCCCTGCAGCAATCTACCGGCGAACTTTGCGTTGTACTTGACCCCGACCATATTCCCTTTCCCGAGTTTCTTGACCCTATAGTATCACACTTTAACAATCAAAAAATTGGTTTTGTACAAGTTGTACAAGCTTATTACAATGCAAACCAGGGGCTAATTGCAAAAGGAGCAGCACAACAAACTTACCAGTT
This sequence comes from Mucilaginibacter sp. P4_G9, assembly GCF_056400985.1. Taxonomy (NCBI): domain Bacteria; kingdom Pseudomonadati; phylum Bacteroidota; class Sphingobacteriia; order Sphingobacteriales; family Sphingobacteriaceae; genus Mucilaginibacter; species Mucilaginibacter sp. P4_G9. The sequence continues at coordinate 273 of NZ_JBFUKF010000431.1, forward strand.
TTATGGCCCCATGATGATGACGATGAACAAGTATGGAACCGTACTTGCAATTGGAGCTAACTGTACATTCCGACGAACGGCACTGGAGTCAATAGGTGGCCATGCCGCCGGGTTGGCCGAGGATATGCATACAGCAATGCAATTACATGCAAAGGGCTGGCAATCTGTTTACGTACCCGCTGTATTGGCCAGGGGGTTGGTACCGGCAACCATATCGGCTTATTATAAACAGCAATTAAAATGGTCGCGCGGAGTATTCGAATTATTGGTTACATCTTATGTTAAGCTATTTACCAAATTTACCTGGCGGCAAAAGTTACACTATGGTCTTATCCCTTTATTTTACCTGTCGGGAATTATATTTTTAATCAATTTTTCAATACCTGTCATTTCCTTGTTCTTTGGTGTTTTTCCGTTCAAGATTGATTTTTCAACTTTTTCAATCATTTGTCTCCCCTTTATTACCTCCGTAGTCCTTATAAGGCATTACGTACAACGCTGGGTTATGGAAGATTCAGAACGAGGTTTCCATGTTGTTGGCGGACTTTTGCTGATTGGAACATGGTGGGTGTTTAACCTTGGCCTTATTTACACCATCATCAGAAAAAATGTACCTTATTTACCTACACCAAAGGATGTGGGCAAAGAAAACAACTTCAAAATTAATTTACCAAACATTGCTGTTTTAACCATATCATTAACAGCCATAGTTTATAGTTTATATAACGACTGGAACCCTTTTACCCTTTTTATGGCAGGCGTTGCCGGTTTAAACTGCTTATTTATGATTTTTACGCTATTGGCCAGCGTACAATTCAAATTCAGAGCATATAAAAACCACCACCCGATAATTGCAAACCTGGTTCTTAAAATAAGTAGTTTTAAAAGGCTTTTCTGGCTGTTTAGGCGCAGGCTATATTCCGGTATCAGAAGCGGAGCCCTGATGTTAACGGTACTGATAGCTTGTTCGAGCATTTACATGTTTAATTATAAGCCGTCGGGCGAAGATAAATATCCGATGATCAAGAAAAAAAGCATGTTTCTTTCCGGGATATTTGCGCCTCAGGAACCAAACGGACTATCCTCTATAAAACTTGTAAAAGCATATCAGGATGCCAATAAAACACATGCGGATATCATATCCTTCTATATATCCTGGGGCGATCAACCAAAATGTTACCTGCCTTCTGCCCAAATTGATTCGGTTTATAAAAATGGCTCCATCCCAATGATTACCTGGGAGCCATGGGAAACACTGTTTGAATCCCCGGATTCCGGCGGACATATTTATAATGAAAAAAAGGTTTTTGCTAATATTACGGGCGGAAAGTTTGATGCCTACATTAAACAATTTGCCCTGCAGATAAAAGATCTTAAAAAGCCCGTTTTTTTAAGATTTGCTCATGAGGTAGATAATCCTTTTTATCCATGGTCATCAACCGGCGATAATACAGCCGCGGAGTTTAAAGCTGCATGGAAATATGTACACCAGCTTTTTATAAATAACAATGTTTACAATGTAGTTTGGGTTTGGAATCCATGGAAACAAACCGCTGTTAAGGAATATTTTCCGGGTAAAGATTTTGTAGACTGGATAGGTATTACCGGTTTAAATTTTGGTGAATATAATGAGGATAAAAAATCATATTCTTTTGAACAATTATACAGTCCTTATCATAAACTAATTGGAAATTCGGGATTACCGGTAATCGTGGCCAAAATGGGCTCAGTAAAATTAACCGGTCGCCAGGGCGAATGGTTAAAAAATGGGATGAGAAGCATTAAAAGCAAATTTCCGGAAATTAAGGGATATGTACTTTTTAATTCAGACATCGATAAAAATTTACCGGATGGAAGTACCGGCACAATTGACTGGAAGGTGCCACTGATAGGTAAGCTTTCTCCTTCAATAAAATCGAAAATGAAATCCGAAATATCAAACCGGATCTTTTCGCCTGCAGGCAACTCAAATTCGCCCGTTTATAAAATTGACAGTAATGCCATGTTTTTGTCTGCTCATGGCGTTAATTATACTAAAGGACAATATTGGTATAGAAACTCAGTGGCACTTACAAAAGAAACCGTTGTAAACGATTTAACTGAAATGAAAAAAGCCGGAGTGAACACAGTTAAATTATATGGTGCTAATATATATGACCGTACTATATTTGATGTTGCCAACCGGTTAGGTTTAAAAATTTTCTATGGTTTTTGGATTCAGGAACCGGTTAATTTCATTAATGACCCTGCATTTTTAAATAACCTGAAGAAAAGCATTCTCAAATCTGTAGAGGAGAATAAAGACAATAAAAGTATTATTGCCTGGAATATAGGAAATTATCCATTACAAAAACTGGCTGATTACTATTATAAACCAGAGCTATTTTATCATCAACAAGATTATTTACTTTGGTTAAGGCAATTAGTTAAAGACATAAAGGCAGCGGATCCGCAAAGGATGGTCACAGTGGATGTTTTAGTTTCGCCAATGCTGGAAGAAACAGTAGGAATATTACATACCCATGTACCCGAAATTGACTCCTATGGATTGATATTACCGGAAAACGCATCAGGAAAAGATCAAATAAAAAACTTAAAAGTGCCTTACTTCTTTAGTAATGCCAATGTCCAGGCTTATCTGCGGTTAAATAAAAACAACAATGGCGTATTTATTGATAACTGGCAGGATATGCAAGCTGCCACAACTGTAACATTTAATGGTTTAAAAGATGTTTGGGGACGTAACAAACCTGCTCTTTATCAACTAAGTAAGCACTGGCATGGAAGCGTTGCAAGCAACAGTTTACCGGCAATTAAGATATTGCGTCCGGCGTTAACAACCAACGAAGGGAGTTCATTACCATATCATGCCTTAGTTTATCTTAACAATAACTGGCATATGGCAGGGTTTTTAAATACGGGGTTAAATTTTGAGTGGTATCTTGTTAAAACGAATGCAGATGGCAATGCCATATCTATGGAAAAGCTTGGCATAGGGCCTGATATTAATGTAACTATTCCAAAAAACGCCGCGTTATACAGGCTTTATTTAATTGGTTCAAAAGGTGAAAATATAACTACAACACTATCTATATTAAATATACCGCTGTAGTTTTTAAGCGTTGAAATACCGGCAAGTAATTACAAAAACCACACTGTGAAGAACAAGAGAAACCTTTTCTATATAATTATACTGATTACCATTATCCTGGCTTTTATCGTTATAAGGTTTGGCAAACCTTTTATAAAATCGGTGTTTGTTGATGAGTCCATTGTGAGGAGTTTTGAGCCCGTAATTTGCCTTTACGATCCTGAAAAGAGATTTGATGCTCTACATCCCGAAAGCATCAGGCACTACTCAGTTATATGGAAAAACACCGGAATCTGGTTTAATAAGGAGTATTTAGTGGACGCTTTAAATAAAGGCGATGTGCTGCTTACAATTGAAACCTGGCATAAAAGCAGTTTAACAAGCTCAACCAACAACGTACTAACCGAAACCCTTAACGGAACGTTTGATAAAAAAATAAAAGAATTAGGTGCAATAGTGTCTTTAAGTCATCACCGGGTTTTTATACGCTGGAACCCCGACATGGAGGTGCCCGCTTACCAATACCCCTGGCAATTCCAATCGCCGCAATTGTATATAAAATCTTTTAACTATTTTGCCAGCCATATCAAAAAGGAAGCGCCCAACGTAAAAATAGTATGGGGCCCTTCTGGTTATCCTGGCGATACAGAGTATTGGCCTGGCTCTCGATATGTGGATGTTGCGGGTATTACAATGGGCAGTATTTCAGAAAACTACTCAGTTGCTGATCCCGTCCGTTATGAATCCGCTTCGGAAATGCTGAGGCTAAAATTGCACAGGATGAGATTTGTTAATAAACC
>NZ_JBFUKF010000432.1:0-4155 GCF_056400985.1 Mucilaginibacter sp. P4_G9
GGTTATTCAAATGTTCACGATTACCGTGACCCTACTTCAGATCCTTCGTTACCGCAGATTGAAATAACCGGCCGTACACCAGGTACTACCATATTTATGGGTACCGACCGTGAGGCTGCTATATTTGATATGCACCAAAAAACCACAGAGTTTACCGATAACTTTACTTTAACAAAAGGTAAGCACACATTTACTTTTGGTACACACAACGAGTTTTATAACATTACGTACAACTTTGTAAACTCATGGAATGGTCGCGTTGCTTACAGCAGTATAGAAAACTTTATCGCAAATTCACCATCACGTGTTCGTGCTAACTTTAACTATACTAATAATAATCGTGATTACATTTTCGCTAATCCATCAGCTAAATTTAAAGTTAACCTGATGAGTTTATACGGTCAGGATGAGATACAAATTACCGACAATTTTAAATTGACTGCAGCTTTACGCCTGGACTATGCCGGTATACCTAATAAACAGCCATTAAGCACTAAAACTACAAATGCTCCGGTTGATTTAAACTATGGTAATAGTTTTACCTACACTAAACCCCGCGATATCAAGCAAAATTATTTGAACAACGTAGAGATTAATCCTCGTGTATCGTTCAATTATGATGTAAATGGCGATCAAAGCTTAATTGTACGTGGTGGTAGCGGCTTCTTTACCGGTCGTGTTCCTTTTGCATGGTTTGGTTATGCGTTTTACAACAATGGTGCTACTTATGGTGCTTATGATAACAAATCAGCTCAAAAGCCACTTACAAATCCTGTTTCAACCTCGCCAAATGGTCGTTTAGATTACGTTAACGCACAAGGCTTTAACACTGCCGCTACCGGCCCAACCCAGGTAGATTTAATTGACAACAAATTTAAAATGCCACAGGTTTGGAGAAGCAGCTTAGCCTTTGATTATACTACTGATGACCAATGGAAATTTACTTTAGAAGGTATTTATACCAAAACCATCCACGATTTAAAGTTCCAGCAGGTAAACACTAAGGATAGTGCAACTTATTATGCTTACGATACCCAGCACCAACAGCCAATATTTGTAAATCAAAAAGTTAACTCATCATATACCAATGCTTATGAGTTATCAAACACCAGCCTTGGCTACCGTTACAGTTTAACCGCACAAATTGGTAAAACCTTTCCTTTTGGCTTAAGCGGTAATGTTGCATATACTTACGGGCATTCAAAAGATGTAACCAATGGTATCCGTAACTCAATGGAATCAAACTGGCAGTTAAACCAGGCTTTAAATCCTAATAACCCGGGTTTGGCCAACTCAAACTTTGATATCCGTCATCGCATTGTTTCAAACATCAATTTAAGGCATGATTGGGATGCAGCTAAAAACTTTACAGCCAATTTCAGCTTCTTCTTTAGCGCTCAATCTGGTAATCCATACACTTATGGTTTCTATCCAAGTGCAATCGACGGAACCGGCCAACAAGTTAGCTTAGCATACATCCCTAAACATGGTGAAACAGTTAATTTCTTTACTGATGTAATTGGTGGACAAACTGCTGTTCAGCAAGCAGCAGCTTTTGATGCATTTATTGATAAAAACAGCTATTTATCGTCACGTCGCGGAAACTTTACCCAACGTAATGCTGCTTTTACACCATGGAATAATGACTTAGATTTCCGTTTTTCGCAAGACTTTAAATTTGGTAGTGGTAAACACAAACAAGTGATTACTTTCACTTATGATATTGTTAACCTTACTAATTTGCTGAATAAAAAATGGGGACAGTATTATTTCTCAGCCAATACGTTCAATTCAACATCAAGCATTGGTTTAACGCCAAAAACTACGCCTGCATTTGGTGCAATGTCAACAAGCTATCCAAAATATGCTTTTACAGATCCTGGATTGCCATATTCTGTTGACTTGTTCTCTTCACGCTGGCAAATGCAGTTTGGTATACGCTACGCATTCTAATATTACCAAACACATCATATAAAAAGTCCCTGCAGGTTTATATCCGGCAGGGACTTTTTGGTTGTGTAATCAACAAAAACACCCCAGCGGGCAGGCCGATGGGGTGTTTTTGTTTTGAGGTGCGATATTTAGGATACTATCCTACAAATTTTTACCCAGCTTATCTAATATATCCTGCGGCACTTGTTCCAGGTCGAGCACCAGGAAGCCATCAAGGCAGTCGGCAAATTTAGGGTCAATATTAAAGCTGATGATTTTGGCGTTAAGAGCGATATATTGGCGTAGCAGCACAGGTACTTTCATATTACGTGTTTCTACTTCCGATATCAGGTTATCCAGCCCTTTAAAAGTATCCTCGCCAGCCATTAGCAGGTCGGTATCTATCTTGGCAAAATCGACCTTAAATTTTTTACGTGGTTTTACATATTGCGCCAGTTCATGATCAAAGTGGTTACGGTTAATGTAATCAACAATTAATGATTTGGAGAACTTTGAGAACGAGTTGCTGATACTCACAGGGCCTATCAGGTATCGGTATCTTGGGTTATCTATCAGGAATTTCAAAATGCCCTTCCACAACAGGAACAGGGGTAACGGTTTGGTTTGATACTCCTTGCGGATCCATGACCGTCCAAGTTCCAAACTTTTGCGCAATACCGGGGTAAACTGGGTTTTAAGTTTAAAAAGTTCGGTGATATAAAACCCCTTTTTGCCCACACTATAAAATATTTCATCGCCCAAACCTATACGATAAGCGCCTACTATCATTTTGGCCTCAAAATCCCAGATGAAAAGGTGGTTATAATAAATATCATACTCGTCAAGGTCGATACTTTTATTGGTGCCTTCGCCAATTTCTCTGAAAGTTACTTCGCGCAGGCGGCCTACTTCACGTATCACGTTTGGGATAACCGAAGTTGGTACAATAAAAACTTCGTAGTTCTTTTCTGTCCATACCTTATAATTATCGCGCAACGGCGCAATTTCCTTTTCAAGTATTGCCGAGTTTATTTCGGGTACAATATCGGTTGGCAGCCGTTTTATCTTAAATAAGTTGCGCGGGTTGAAGATCTTTTTTTCCTCCTCAAGGCCTGTACCTAAAGCATAAGTACGGGCGCGTAAAAAATTGAGCAGCTTGGCACCGTTATTATAATCGGGTACTTCAAGTACGTTGATGGGTTTCCCTATGCGAAGTTTAATTGTGTGCCCGTGCTTGTTAAACAACTCTGAGGGTAATTTAGCTGTACGCAGGGCCGGATGTATGAGGCTTAATAAATTAAAAAGCAAGCCGTTATTACCGTGGAAATATATAGGCACAATGGGAACCTTGGCCTTCGCTATTATTTTACCCACTACAGGGTGCCACAAACGGTCGGTTACCTGTTGCTGCTCAACCTTAAAGGTTGAAACCTCGCCGGCTGGGAAAATGCCTATTGGGGTACCGTTATTTAACAGCTCGAGCGTGTTTTTCAGGCCGCTGATGCTTGATGAATGTTCAACATTTTCAAACGGGTTTACGGCAATAAAAAAGTCGCTGAGGTTGGGTATTTTCTTGAGCAGGAAGTTGGCCATTAATTTGGCATCCGGCCGTACTGTTAGCAGCATTTTTAGTAGTACCAGCCCCTCTATACCACCATATGGGTGATTGGCTATGGCAATAAAGCTGCCGGTTTTTGGTATATGCCTTAAGTCGCGTTCGTCAAATTCAATATCAATACCGCAGCCTTCTAAAATAGCATCAATAAATTCTATACCTTGTTTGGGCTGGGCCTGGGCAAACAGGTCGTTAACCTGGTTAATTTTCATGATCTCCATCAACAAAGCGGCCAGGCCAGGCATTTTCAGCTTATCAAGTTTAGTGGCTTTGGCAAACTCTTCGGTGGTTATTACTTTCATTTTTTAAATAACAATGTATTTGGTTAACAAATAAATATCCTGAAATTTTATTTACTTTAACGCCCGATAATTCATATAAATGAAGGCGCATATTAAAAACTACTTATCCATTACAAAAAAAGAATGGAACGGAATGGTAGTATTAATTATTTTAATTGCATTGGTTTTGGCCGCGCCATATGTTTACCAGGCAAACCGCAAAGATAACACAATAAACTTTAATGATTTTGATAAAGCTGCCGCGATATTGGGCAAGGCTAAAGATACAGTGAAAGGTAACTATTCGTCTGTAAAATCTTTAAAAAC
>NZ_JBFUKF010000433.1:0-4148 GCF_056400985.1 Mucilaginibacter sp. P4_G9
ATCTTATCCTTTTTCCGGATCATCTGTCCTTTTTCAAATTCGGCCAAATACATGGACGATGACATCACGAGAGATTGTAATTGATGAGAGACGCCAGTTGGTATCACTTAGTTTTAAATTATACGATCAAGATGTTGCGAAATTCAATTATGAAAGAAAACAAGCCTTAGATAGCGCATTTACAAACGTTGATAATGTCAATATTTTTTCACAATCTTGGAATACACAGGTTGCAGGTTTTATCCAACAAAAAATATCAGACAGAAAAAGTTTTCTACAAAAAGAAAATGACTTCTTTGCTGCGATTAAAGTACCTGTTGACCCTAACACACAAGCTATCTTTACAGTTCCAACGATTAAAAAGAAAGATATACCTCAACCTGTCTTAAGCAAAGACAAAGAATTTTCATCGGAGCCCGTATTAAGTACAAATATGTACGAAGACGTGGTTAAAATCATTTACGATTCAGGCAAATCAATGGAACGAAAACCTTCGTTATATATTAGCAAAGATGAAGAAGCAATAAGAGATCAGTTTTTATTCATTTTGGAAACTCGTTATGATTCTATTACGGCATCGGGTGAAACTTTTAATAGAGGAGGCAGGACCGATATTTTAGTTAAGTACGCCAAGGATGGAACTAATTTATTTGTGGCGGAATGCAAATTTTGGTCAGGAGCCAAATTGTTTTTGGATACTATAACGCAACTGTTTGATAGATATCTGACTTGGCGCGATTCTAAAGTTGCAGTTATAATATTTGTAAAGAATGACGATTTTACAAGCGTTTTAGCAACAATCAAATCAGACATAGTTAACCATCCCTATTATGTCAAACAAGCTAATCACAGGGGTGAAAGCTCATTCAACTACCAATTCCATTTAAAACAGGATCATAATAAGATGGTACAATTGTCAGTAATGGCATTTCACTACGACAAAATGTAACTTCAAAATAACAATTCATACTCAGGAAAAGCATAGCCTAACTTCTCCACTACTGGTGCAAACCGTTCCTTGTTTTTATTATACAATTCCTTTCGCGCCTCTGGTTTAATTCCTGTTTTAAGAATATCGTCGAGAACAATATTCATAATGCTAGCATAAGCCTCTTGGTTATCGTTTTTTGCTACTGCTACATAGTAATTTATTCGGTGTTGCTTACGTCGACTTTCAACGGACAATTCGGTAGCGGTGGCTATCCTATCCAATTTTTCTACAATTACATCTATTTTCCAATACCAAAGCATAACTGCTCTAAGAATTAGGAAAATAACTAAGCCAAGGGCTACCGCAAACAAAAAGGAAATTAAAATTGCTCCTGAATCCATATTGATAAGGTTTAAGCCTCTAATCTATAGTTTCTTAACAATTTTCACAATATTTTTTTAGGCCAGCAACTTCAACGGTCCCCCCGTCTTTTAAAATCACCCTTCCCTATATATCTCTTCAAATTGCCTCTACACTTCCTGACGAAATTTTGTGAGGTCTTTAAGCAAAGGAGTAGGTTAGGTGCATCCCCTCTCATGTTCTGGAGAGAAAATGAATTTGTTTTCTGTTTTAAGAGCAAGAGCAGTGGCACCCTTTCAATAAAAACGCGCCGATACCGATGCCAGCCTTCGGCTTGCTTTTCTCCACTACAACTAATGCCTCAAAACCACTGCTAATCTTGCTCCAAATCAGAAACCATAACAATAACTAACCCTATAACAATCAACAAAACATGAAACGGACAGCAAAACCACCATTAAAACCCGATCCTTATTGGAAACTTGCGGAAGCACCTAACAATTGGAGCGTAAACCAAAAGAAGCGTAACAAAATGCTTCGCGAACAATACTTCGAGGTGCTTCGCTTTGTAAAAAGTAAATTAATGCCTCAACATCCGGCAGATGCATTTGAACGTGATTACACGAAGGAAACCGACGACAACCCGAGGAACGTCCACACCTTTATCACAAAATCCTTTCAATGGGAGTTGATTTGCGATGAATGCAACTCGTACACCATTCTTTATGCGTTTCAAGGTTGTCCCTTTGAAACGGAAGTAAAACCATTTATTGATGCCTTTGGCAAATGTGAAGATGTCCGCATATCACCGCAACAGGATATTCTAACGCTTTATTTTAAACGCTATTTCCGATTAGAGGAAAGCAAATTTTTTACACAGGCCTGGTAAGTAACACTATCGGGCTTTTTTATTGACCCTTAACTCTCATTATGGAACTACTTGGAAAATCAAAAGAACCGGAGGATGAACCGCTTGGCAAGGCTGATCCTAATTACCGTATTAGCAAACGATGGAAGAAGGTTAGTAAACTTAGTCACCCAAATAACTTAAAGGTAACCAATGAAACAATCTCAATACAATACCACAACACCTTAAAGCTGATTAAAGCGCGATACCTGAAGCCAGGCACGCAGTACTTTGAAAGGGATTATAAGGATGATGTAGATGATCCATTTACCTTGCACAGCTTTATTTGTCCGCAACTTTCTTTTGTTCTTACCTGCGATTTTCAATGCTACATGCAGATTGAATATGACTTTGCAGATTTCGCGCACACTGCAGATGTTCTATGGCGCGTTGCTTACGCCAATGAGCTAAAAATGCTATTTCACAAGCCGAGACAGCCGTCATTAGCTGAGTTTTTTAATGGCGTATTAACTTATCAGGAACCGCGCTTTATTCATTACTTAAAAGGTAACTGAAGACTAATCTGCACCCGAACAAACTTTACCGTAACGCCTCAAAGCCTTGGTTTAATCAACCAGGGCTTTGCTATTTCTTATCATTCACAAACCCTTAAAATCATTAATATGAAACAACAATCACAAGCCAATCAGATTCAGTTACCTTATAATAAATGCGTACAGAAGGCATATTACGCTATTTACAAGAACGCAAAAGCACTGCTATCTACCCTTGAACATGAGGAATTACGCTATTCACTTGAACGAGAGGACAGAACAACAGCCAAAGTCGGCACCATTATTCATGAGTTCATTAATCCAGTACTTTACCTGCGTTTAGAATGCCACCCAACCAATAGCTTTGCTATTCATTATGGATTTGAGGAAAGTAACTCTTTCAATCAGTTCGCGCAGATCACATCTGCATTTGTCCGCAGCATATACAGGCTAACAGCAAAGGATGAAACGGAAATAAACATTGAGGATAGCGTGAGAACAGACTACTGCATTTATAGTTGCTCGGATGCCTATGAGCATATTGAAGAACGCAATAAGCACCACCAATTCAAACTGATTAAATATAAAGCATTGGCAGCCAAGCGTAAACAGATGCATGCTGTCGCATAAAAGAATAGGGGCCTCAACAGGCTCCTATTTAAAAGGCTTGTCTGGAATGAAATCTTTTATTGAACAATTAAATATTAGTGCCAGCTGGTTAAGATGGTTTAAGTTGTACTTGGTTGGCGACTTTGAACTTTCGGCTTGGCCAATAAAACCATTAGATACATTCAACCTAACAGCAAGTTCGGATTGAGATAAGTTTTGTTCCTCTCTTTTCTCCTTAACCTTGTTGATAACGTAGGCTTCAATATCTGATTTAAGGTTCGCTGCCATCAGATACGAAAGAATAAAAACAAACCCTACATCTTACTTAGCAATAACTAAGTAAATTATTAATTTTGTTCTCACTAACACCGTCAATAACCTTATACCATATGACCAAGAGATTAATTAAAACACAGAACTTTGGCAACAACACGTTACAATTGTTCGAGTATAAAGCCTATGCTTATGGCGATAGCGACTTTAAATTCGAGTATACAGACTCATCTACACTTACAATTACAGAATTAGCATCGTTTACTACAGCCAAATTGAAACGGTTCGCGCGCGACAGTTACGACGAAACTTATGACGGGCAACTACAAAAGATGGACAAGTTGTTCAATAGCCTATGGGAATTTTATTACTTTAAAGATTTAAAGAGTAAGGGTTATACGAAGTTTGATCGCTGGGAGGCGTATCAAGATGATAGCGTGAAAGAGATATTTGAATTCATCGGCTATGGTAAGTTGTTCCATCTCACTACAAGTCCCTTTAGTTCTGACCTGTACTTTTATAACGATTTCAGAATTGATGACATGCCTCATCATCTTATAAACAAGGTCAAGGG
>NZ_JBFUKF010000434.1:0-4148 GCF_056400985.1 Mucilaginibacter sp. P4_G9
AATAAGCGCAGCATCACCATTAAAATATGCGCAAAATCCTGGCAAACGCCAGCTTTTAAGTTCCATACTTCATCAAGTGTGGTTTCAACTGTGGTAACACCTTTTATGTAGTTGAAGTTTTGATAAACATAACTGCAAAAGCGGAGGGCTATCTGGTAGGGTGTATCATCTTTTTGTCTTTCCTTATTAACAACCACCTGCAGTTCGGGTAAACCCTCAAAATATTCCTGCTTTAAAAAATCAATATAAGGTACCATGTACTGGATATGTTTCAGGTACTCCCACTGTTGCTCGGGGAAGATATCATTAACGGGTGAGGGTCTTTGCTTAGTGGTAACACTTAGTTTTGAATTGATGAGCATTACCGCGTGCGGTTCGCTGTAGGTAAAACTGCCAACCTCGTTACCGTAATAATCAATATGAGTATCCACAACAGGGGCGCCGGTTATATTTATTTCCTGGTTTATTACATCCTGGTACTCATCTTTGATAGGGTACAAGATGATTTGGTTGGCGCTATCCCGAACCATCCCCTCATAGGTATATTTGGTTATATGTTGTATTTTAAATTCAGGCATATCTTTAATTAGTTAATTTGAGAATTTGAAGATTTGATAAATGGATCTGATTATCCATTTATTAATCTTCAAATTGTTTATTTAATCATTTTCAAATTTTCAAATCAGCGAATTTTCAAATTATTAGGAGTTTGCGAAGTAATATTCATTAAGTGAATTACCTATACCATGAAGTTCATTCCTTATCTGGGTTAAAAATAAATGCAATCCTTCGGCCCGGATGCTTTTTACCGAACTGTATTTGATCCGGCTTTGTAAACGCCCGATCTGGAACGACATCTCGCGGAAAGTATCAACATTGCTATCATTCTTCAACCTGTCAAAATAACGCTGAATATTGTTTACCGAATAGATAACCGAACGCGGAAAATCGTTATTCAGAACAACCTGCTCCAATATGTTTTCGGCTTCAAAACCTTCCCGGTAGGTTTTCAGGTACAGCTCATATCCGCCTAAAGAAAGCAGCAGATGTTTCCAATAGGTGGTATCAGTTAACAGATCGGGGTTATCACTTATCGAGCTGAATTTGGTATCCAAAATATCCACCGATTGTATGGCACGCTCCAAATATTTACCAATATTCATAAAACTGCGGCCTTCGCCACGCTCCATCGTAATCTCCACTGTGCCGTAATAAAGCATTACCTGCTTTATTAGTACATCAAGTACACCAATAGGGTCCTCACGCTGTAAGGAGCGCTCCAGGCGCGAATCTTTTACGGTGTGGTAATACTCGTTAAGGCATTGCCAAAGATCCTTGGTGATGTGTTCCTGTACGCCACGGGCATTCTCCCGGGCCAGTGTAATGATGCTGAGTATAGAATTAGGATTATTTTTGCCCGTAACCATATACTTCAAAACCGCCCGGCTGTCATTATCCAGCTGATCGGCTCCATCTTCATTCAAACCGGCAAATATCCTTACTACCGGCTCCCAGGTAAATTCCTGTACCGTATCCTGCGATGAGGCATAATTAATTTTGAGCATCCGCAACATACCATCGCTGCGCTCAATGTAACGGCTTAACCAATAAAAACTTGCTGCAACCCTGCTTAACATATTAGCCCCCTAACCCCCTAAAGGGGGAATTTTTCGATTTGTTTAATTTATAAAGTCTATTTTTCAAGTTTGCCTTTAGTCGCTTGCACACTTCCTCCCCCTTTAGGGGGCCGGGGGGCACTAAGCCAACACCCATGTATCCTTACTTCCACCGCCCTGCGAGCTGTTCACTACCAGTGAGCCTTCCTTTAATGCCACACGGGTTAATCCGCCTGGTACAATTTCAATACCATCCGGGCCGTATAGTGCATAAGGCCTCAGATCAATACGGCGCGGCGTTAGTGAACCCTGCATATAGCAAGGCGCCGACGAAAGGCTTATGGTTGGCTGAGCAATAAAGTTACGGGGATCTTTCAGGATCTCTTTTTTATAATCGTCAATCTCCTGCTCAGTGGCCGCGTGGCCCATCAGCATGCCGTAGCCACCGCTGCCGTTGGTTTTTTTAACCACCATTTTATTAAGGTTCTTAAACACAAGCTCGCGCTCGTCGGGATTACCTAATTGATGGGTGGGTACGTTTTTTAGTATCGGCTCTTCGTTCAGATAGTAACGGATCATATCGGGCACATAAACATAAACCGCTTTATCATCGGCTACGCCGGTTCCTATAGCGTTTACAATGGCAACGTTTCCTTTACGATAAGCGCCCATAATGCCGGCAACCCCCAGCATACTGGCCGGGTTAAACACCAGCGGATCTAAATATTCATCATCAACCCTGCGGTATATTACATCAACCTGTTGTAAGCCCGTGGTTGTTTTCATATAAACCTTATGGTTGTTAACTACCAGGTCGCGACCCTCAACCAGCTCAACACCCATTAAACGGGCCAGCGTGGTATGCTCAAAATAAGCAGAGTTATAAATCCCCGGACTTAACAGTACAATAGTTGGGTTCGAGATTTGCCTTGGTGAAATGGCCAGCAGGTTTTTATACAATATAGTAGGATACTCTGTAACGCTGCGTACCCCGCATTGCGGCAACAAATCGGGAAATAGGCGCTTCGTAATCTCCCTGTTCTCCAGCATATAACTTACGCCCGATGGGGTACGGAGATTATCTTCCAGTACATAAAAAGTACCGTCCTCATCGCGGATCAGGTCGATACCCGAAATATGCACATAGATATCATACGGCACCTTTAGCTGGTACATCTCCCGCAAAAAATGCGGGCAGGAGTAAATAATATCTATCGGCACAATACCGTCTTTTACAATAAACTGGTTATTGTAAATATCCTTCAGGAAGTGATTAAGCGCGGTAAGGCGCTGCTTAATGCCACGCTCTACAAAAGCCCATTCGCTGGCGGTAATAATACGGGGAATGATATCAAACGGAAAAATTTTTTCAATGCCCTCGCCACTGTTATACACGGTGAACGTAATACCCTGGCTCATGAACAGGCGCTTGGCCAGCTCTTCTTTTTTGTTCAGGTCATCGGCCGATTCATTTGAAATATATTCAATTACCTTGCGATAATGCTCACGAACATTGCTATCCGAGCCGTACATTTCGTCCCAAACACCCCCAATAGGGTTATATTTATTAAAATAAGCTGATTCCTGCATAGAAAATTGTGAAAGTTTGAAAGTTACTAATCAGTTATTTTTTAAAAATGTAATTTATGAAGTGTTTTTGATAAAAAAGCAAATTATTTTTAATTTTTTGCGATTATTTTAATTGATTTTTCATTTTTGGCTAAGTTTAAGTAATGATATGGTAATTTATTGGGCTAAAACTCGTTCTAAAAGGCTAATTATCGTCGCTTAAAAATCATTCATTAATCATATACCTGTTACAATTATTCATGTTAGTTACGTCAAATAATAAAAAATGTGGCTTATTATGTAAGGCTTGGTTGCAGTTGCCCGCAGGCTGTGGTAATAATAAACGGCCAAAAGGTTCATTATCCGCTAAAGCAGCAACAAAGTTTAATGCAATTGATACCGTATCAGAAAGTTTAGATATATTCTTCAAAGGTTTAACACCGATTTTGTGTTTCTAATGTTAGAATCGGGTTCTGCTAAAGTTAATGATAATTGCTGGCGAAGATGAAAGCGATACCACAAAATTTCTCAAAAAAAACATCGGCCGGTTGCTGATGTAAGATAACCGAAGGATGTAATTAATTAAGCCGGAACAAACAAGTTAAATTGCAGGTATAGGTCACCTTTTATAGAAAATACCCGCGTTAGGGTTTACATAATGCCGGGTTATTATACAACTTAGTTTACAATCGCTTAATAATGGCCCGGATACGGAATTTATACCAAGTATTCTGCTTAATTTGGTAGTAATCATATATTTAAACCAGCCTGTTTCAAGCTTAATCGTGTTTTAACATGAAAACTATTTTAAGTATAATCTTTTTACTGGCAAATTATCCTGCGTTGGCACAAACAACTGTGCTTGCCGACGTTGCTGATGATGGTTGTTAAATAAAGGTGGAAAAGATTAAGTTAAAAATTGAAGACAGGCGTAAAAAGTATGAATTTAATGTGCAGGAATAC
>NZ_JBFUKF010000435.1:0-4146 GCF_056400985.1 Mucilaginibacter sp. P4_G9
GCGTTAGGGTTTCCATCAATCTCTGATACATATAATATGCCTTTTTTAAAATCCGGCAAAACTGATTCGGGAACCCTTATAATCGTATCCGTTTCCCAAAGCTTTTCCAGTTGGTGTGTTTGGGCATTACTGTCATAAACAGTAATTATCATTAAAACAGGCAGGATGTATTTAAAAAGTTTGCTCATCATAGTTATATTATTTATTGGTTATTGCTACTTATAAAGTGACCGCTTGTGTACCTCCATCATTTAATTTGTATTGGATGGTTTTGCTACCCTCTGTTATGGTAATATTTAACTTCTCTTTATTCAACCTCGATATTTTAAGGTTGAACACTTGCCCAAATGAATGAATATTATTTAGCGCCATTTCATTCCAGCCATTTGGCAGCCGCGGCGTGCAGTTAAAGCTGTTAAAGCCTGTTGGCCGCATACCAAATAAGCCTTCGGTGAATATTCTGCAGTAAAGTCCACTCTCGGCAGATAGATGCCTTTGGTTACCTTCGGGATAGGCTTCTACCGGATAGGGCACGTGCTCCCCTAACAACCTCCTGCGCGAATAATAGCGCAGGTAGTCCATTGCTTTTTCTGTTTTGCCAGCCTGCAATACACCGCGAAGCGCATACAGGGTTGAGCGGTCCCAAAAGGTTTCTTTGCCTGCCTCGGTAGCTAATCCGTCAGCCGTCCATAAGCGGGGCGAAAACAACGCATTGATGGTTCCTTCGCTCCTGTCTAAAATACCCATGGTAAGGGGCAGGCAGATCCAGGCACGCAGTACATCATTGGTTTCGTAGTATTTATAGGTTTTAAAGCCTTCTATGGTTGTCCCGAAATATTTTTCGATATTACTTTTTAGCGTTGCGGCTTGTTTTAAATACTCCTCTGTTTGTGTTTTTGGCTGATGCAATTGTTTGCCAAGATAAGCCGCCGATATCAGCGCGTCATAATAAAGGCTATTGGTTGACAGGTTGGCTTTACCTGATGGAAAGCGGCCTTCCAGCTCATCATGATCTGAAGTAACTACGCCCTGGTCATTTAATTTCCGGTGACTATATTCCAGGCACCAGGTAATGAGCGGCCACAATACTTTTGCAGAGTCGGGGCGACCATAGGTTAATGCATACCGCGAAGCGCCATAGGCAATCATGGCCTGATCGCCACGGTCACCGGCGCCTTTCCATACAGCGTCACCTTCGGCAACTATAGAGCTGGGTATGGGTTTGTACTCCGGGTTCATATACCTGGCAAACAAGCGGTAACAGGTCATGGCCGACAGGTTGCCGATACTATCTCCCGAAAACGCGAAGAAAGGGCTAATATACTCGGCCTGGTCATTTGCCCAGATGGCGGCATAGTATGCCAGCCCGCCCGGCCCATGCAGGTAGCCTGCTTTGGTTTTGTAAATACTCTCTGTTCCCCTGATTTTGGCAAAGGAGAACGCAGTATTCAATAAAGTGTCGGGTGTTTTTAATTGCAGCGGCGATAAAATTGTATTTACACGGTTTTCACGGGCTTTTTCTTCTGCATCTGCATTAACCGCAATGGGCTGACCGGGAAAATCTGTTGCCAAATAATAAACCGCGAAAGTTGTATGCTCACCAGGTTGCACTATACGGCTGCCATTATTTGCAGATCCCATGATGATGGAATGGGGCCTTACTTTACTTTTAAGGCTATCCGTCCTGACCTCATGCCGCAGATATTCCATGGAAATGGTGACCGGCTTATCGGTAATATTAGTAAATACAAACTTTTCAATAACCATAGGTTTATCCACCGATGGAAAAATACTCCGTTCAATTTTTACCAGCGCCGGGTTGCTTGTTGTCGCCTCAATCCRCATAATGCCTTTGTGGCTGATGCTTTTGATGTTGTACGACAGATCGCCCGATTTTTTCCCGCTGGTCAGGTCAGTTTTTAACTGCCGGTTATTAATGTAAAACCGGGGCAGCCCGCTATCCTGAAAAGTATAATCAATATGTGTACGGGTACCATCGGGCAGCGTCCTGAATGTTGGAAACACCACCGTTCGTAAAATAGACGATCTGCCAGCGCTATCTAACCCATACTGAACCCAAACGGATACCTTTTCTCCCGACATTTCTATATGATCTGTATGCGGTAACCTGCCATTGATGGTCCATTTGATACTTCCATCGGGTTGGATGGCCCATCGGTCGGTTTGCTTAGGTAAAGCACTCTGCTGGGCATAAAGCCTGCAGGGCAGTAGAAAAACTAAGCCTAAAAATACTTTGCAAATATTTGCCTTCATTTGATATTGATCATCAGTGTGTTATTCTAATCCAAAACAGCTGTTCCCGCTTTCAAATCAGCAGATAGCTCAACTTTTTTTTGTATGCCGGGGATTTTATTTTCCAGGATATGTACATCACGGCTTGCATTGCCCTCAACACGCACAAACGCATCCGCAGATCCGGCTACGGTGGTATTATTTATGTGGGACCCGGCAACATTCTCTAACCTTATTACGGCCTGGGCTCCGGTAGTTTCGGGAATGATGCAGGAATTAAGCTCTATATTTTTCCCATCTTCACAGACGATGGCTGGCCGAAGATCATTATGGCTTAGGGTGAATTTTACATTACTAACCTTTAGTCCATCCACATGCCTGGCCCAAACACCGTAGGCCGGTACCAACGGACCAAATGTTTTTACTTCGGGATATTTATCAATGGCCTCGGGCACAACCTGCCTGGCATTCTCATTACTTCCGCCGCCTGCAAGGTTTATCTCTATGTTTTCTAATACCAGGTTTTTAATGTTATGCCCGGGGATACCCGTTACCAGGATACCCGATGGTGGCATCAGCTGTGCATTATCTGCCGCTTTTGCTTTTACATTTTTGATGGTTACGTTTTCAAGCGTCCCTATAGGTTGCTGACTATCCTGATCTTTGCGGAATACACTTAACCTGGCACCCAAACGAATGAGTATAGGCGTTTTTACCTCAACCATGCTAATATCGCTGATTAGGACATTCCTGATATTTGCACCATCAACCGAAAGTAGCTTGATACCGCCATTGGCTGTATCATAAATATAACATTGTGATATGTTGATGTTCTCAAATGCTGCCATGGATTCAGTTCCGATCTTGATTGCTCCCTGGCCGCTTTTTAATCGCAACCCCGAAACAACGATGTTTTTACAGGCCATTTTACTCGATGTTGTTTTAAAACACAAAGCATCATCGCCGCTTTCCACATCACAATCCTTAATAGTAACATCCTGGCAGCCATCTATATCCATGCCATCATTGTGTGCTATGCCCCTGCTTACAATTTTCACATTTTTAATGCTCACTTGTTTGCATTGAAAGTAATGCGATGTCCAGGCTGCGGCATAATTTAAGGTAATACCATTTAAAGCAACATTTTGACAGCGTACAATACGCAATAAAAACGGCCGCCTGCCCCAGCGCTGCGATTCGGCACGTGTATCGGTTAATATTTGCTGCGCTTTCAGTTTTGATCCCTGGCCATCAATGGTACCCTCGCCCGCTATGCCTATATTTTTTTTATCAACGGCTACAACCAGTGCCCAGCCAACACTTATGCCAAGCCCATCCACAAACGGGTCAAGATTTTTATAATCGTTAACATCGGTGCTGCCTAATAAAACAGCACCTTTGTTTAGCTGCAGTGTAATATTATCATTCAGTGCAATTGTACCTGTTAAAAACACTCCCGAAGGAATAACAACTTTACCACCACCGCTTTTATAACAAGCGTCAATTGCTTTTTGAATAGCCGCTGTATTTAATGTTGTGCCGTTGCCTACGGCACCGTAAGCGGTGATATCCACATTGGCAGCAAACAAACTTAAATTACATGCTACTGTAAGGATAATACCCAACAATAGCCTGGTTAACTTGTACATGGTTATTTTTTCCTTTCTGCTTTAAGCATTTCGGTTCCGGCCAATAATAAGGCTCCTAAACCATGTGTATCGTTTAGCTCGGTTGGCCTGGTGTAATAAAACTTAATATCGGTATCCATGTTTGTCCCAATGCAAACATCCTGCAATTCTCCGCCGGCTGTAATTTTGGTTTTTAACCCATCCCATCCTTCGCGGGCTATAGCTAAATATTTTTCATTGATCCAGCCCTGGTTTACTGCACGGG
>NZ_JBFUKF010000436.1:0-4125 GCF_056400985.1 Mucilaginibacter sp. P4_G9
TTTAAGTAGTTTATTCAACTCCGTCCTTTCGGTAACAATAACATTGTCGTTGTCATTACGTGCAGCCTCCAGTAAATCGTCAATTATCGACCTTGCTTTTTCGCACGATGTTTTTACCATTGCCAGGTTATCGCGTGTATCCTCGGTTATCTCATCCATTTCCATCATCATTGCAATGGATTCAACTGCCGCTATAGGGTTGCGCAGATCATGGGCCACCATCCCCAATACCTGGTTTTTAAACCCGTTTGCTTTTTCAATCTGCTCGTTTTTTTCTTTTATCTGGATAACCTGCTGATAGCTATTGGCTTTAGAAGTAAAAAAATACCTGGATGTAAGGTAAAAGGCCGATAATAATATTACGGATACTAACTGATTATAAAGCATTTGGGTAGGCGATGCCTGACTGTATAACAACAAGGCCGTAAAAAACAACTCAATCGCGATGATCAGTATAATGGTTTCATAATATTCCATTACACACATGGCACTTATAAGGCACAAAGCAACCAGGTAAAGGGTAAGTGAGTTGCCCGGGTCTGACGTGGCAATAAAACTGGAATACATGCCACAGGTAATKATATATAACGAAAACAAAAACACAACAAATGCCATTAGCTGAGTGCCTTTTTTATGCCTTTTGTAATCAATTATAAGCAAGTTGCTAATTATCAGAAAAACCGGCGTAATGACGAGGAATACCCAGTTACTTGTGTTAAATTCGGGAAAGTTTTGAGCCTTTGTAAGGCTTGCCGGAAAAACCAGGTACAGTATTCTTATTATAATGTTCAATAATAAAAATATGATGCCGGCCGCCCTTATTGCAATTAAATTTTGATAAGTATAAAAGTTCCGGTATAACGACTGGTATTTTGCCGGCAGGCTATTAAAAAAGAAACGCGTTTTTGACATCAAAATTTATTGGGCTCTTCAAAAATATCAAAAAATAACAATTGTTTACCAGGTAACGTCAAAATGGCGCTTCAAATTATTTTTGTATGACTTTTTATCAGGCTTTAAAAACTGGCAAGCGATTTGACTAACACCAACTACTATGAATTTTAACAACTTTACAATAAAAGCCCAGGAAGCCGTTCAAAAAGCTTCAGAAATTGCCACTGGCAACCAGCAGCAGGCAATTGAACCAGCGCACCTGTTAAAGGGATTGTTGCTGGTTGATGAAAATGTTATTTCGTATTTATTAAAAAAACTAAACGTTAACCTTAACCGCCTGAATGATACACTGGATACGCAGATAGCATCGTTCCCTAAAGTAAGCGGTAGCAACGTTTATTTATCTTCCGACAGCAATTCGGCTCTCCAGAAAGCTCAGGGATATTTGAAGGAATTTAAAGATGAATTTGTATCTGTTGAGCATATATTATTGGGCCTGCTGGCAGCAGGGGGCAAGGTAAGCACCGCGCTTAAAGATTTTGGGGTAAACGAAAAAGATTTGAAAAAAGCTATTATCGGCTTACGCGGAGATAGCAAAGTAACCGACCAGAATGCCGAGGCTACTTACAACGCGCTTAACAAATATGCCCGTAACCTTAATGAGTATGCCGAATCGGGCAAGCTTGACCCGGTTATTGGCAGGGACGAGGAGATCCGCAGGGTGATCCAGATCCTATCCCGCCGTACAAAAAATAACCCTATACTGGTTGGCGAACCTGGTGTTGGTAAAACTGCAATAGCCGAAGGTATTGCTTTCAGGATCATCAAAGGGGATGTGCCCGAGAGCCTGAAAACCAAGGTGGTTTATTCGCTGGATATGGGTGCGCTTATAGCAGGCGCCAAATACAAAGGTGAGTTTGAAGAACGCCTTAAAGCCGTTATTAAAGAAGTTACGCAAAGTGATGGCGAGATTATCCTGTTTATTGATGAGATTCATACCCTTGTAGGTGCTGGCGGCGGCGAAGGCGCCATGGATGCGGCCAATATATTAAAACCCGCTTTGGCCCGTGGTGAGCTAAGATCAATAGGCGCGACTACGCTTAATGAATACCAGAAATATTTAGAAAAAGATAAAGCTCTTGAACGCCGCTTTCAAAAAGTGATGGTTGAAGAGCCGGATACTGCCGACGCTATATCTATTTTACGTGGCTTAAAAGAACGTTACGAAACCCACCACAAAGTGCGGATAAAAGACGAGGCCATTATAGCCGCGGTAGAAATGTCGCAGCGTTATATCTCCGACAGGTTTTTACCTGATAAGGCTATTGACCTGATGGACGAAGCTGCTTCAAAACTGCGCCTGGAAATGGATTCGGTACCGGAAGTGGTTGATGAGCTGGAACGCCGCATTATGCAACTGGAGATTGAGCGCGAAGCCATAAAGCGTGAAAAGGATGACCACAAGGTTACCGAGTTAAGCAAGGAGATTGCCAATCTATCTGCCCAGCGCGATTCATTGCGGGCCAAATGGAAGGCCGAAAAAGACCTTGTTGATGGCATTAATACAAAAGTTGAGCTGATAGAACACTATAAGCAGGAAGCTGAGCAGGCCGAACGTGCGGGCGACTATGGCAAAGTAGCCGAATTGCGCTACGGAACCATCGTACAGGCACAGGCCGAAGTTGAAAAACTAAAGGCTGCCCTGCTGGAAAACCAGAGCGACAGCCGCATGCTTAAGGAAGAAGTAACTGCCGACGATATTGCAGGGGTGGTAAGCCGCTGGACAGGTATCCCGGTTAGCAAAATGATCCAGAGCGAGCGCGAAAAACTATTGAGCCTGGAAGATGAGTTACACAAACGCGTAGCAGGCCAGCAGGAAGCCATTGAAGCTATCAGCGATGCTATACGCCGCAGCCGTGCCGGTTTGCAGGATAAACGCAGGCCAATTGGATCGTTTATATTTTTAGGTACAACCGGGGTGGGTAAAACCGAGCTGGCAAAGGCATTGGCCGAATACCTGTTTAATGACGAAGGTGCACTGGTGAGGATAGATATGAGTGAATACCAGGAACGCCATGCTGTTTCAAGGCTGATAGGAGCGCCCCCGGGCTACGTGGGTTATGATGAAGGCGGTCAGTTAACCGAGGCCGTGCGTCGTAAGCCATACAGCGTGGTACTGSTGGACGAAATTGAAAAAGCGCACCCGGATGTGTTTAATATCCTGTTGCAGGTGTTGGATGATGGCCGCTTAACCGATAATAAAGGCCGCGTGGTGAACTTCAAAAACACCATCATCATCATGACATCAAACATAGGATCAAACATCATCCAGGAAAACTTCCAGGCTTTGGAAGATGAAAACCGTGATGAGCTGATAGCCAAAACAAAGAACGAACTGTTTAGCCTGTTAAGGGCAACTATCCGTCCGGAGTTTTTGAACCGTATTGATGAAATCATTATGTTTACTCCGCTTAGCCGCGATGAGATTCATGACATTGTGAAACTGCAGTTTAACCATGTGAAAGAAACCCTGGCCGAAATGGGCATCAATATGGAGGCTTCCGACGAGGCTCTTGATTGGCTGGGCCAGTTAGGTTACGATCCACAGTTTGGCGCCCGTCCGCTAAAACGCGTCATCCAGAAAAAGATCCTGAACGAACTATCGAAGCAGATCCTGGCCGGTAAGGTAGATAAAGACAGCACCATCAAGGTTGATATGTTTGATAACAACTTTGTGTTTTTGAACACGCCCAAGGCGGCTCCGGAACCGGTGAAATAATAAGTATAAATAAATAATCGTCTATAAATAATAATCGTCATTGCGAGTGTCCACTAGGGTAATCCTGGAAAAAATAGGGATGACGTGATTTTTTGAACCGTCATTGCGAGGAACGAAGCAATCCCCAATAAGCAGGTGCGCTTGCAAATTCGCCCTGTATAGTTCGGGATTGCTTCGTCGTTCCTCCTCGCAATGGCGATTTTTTATATTGATGGTCAGTAACTTACAGTCATGTCATTGCGAGTAACTACCAGCTTGAACTGGAAAAAACAGTAATGACACTTGTTGATTATATAGCTGCTAAAGGTTAGTCTTGCAAAAAAACAGAGCAAGCTACATACCCCGTATAAACCCTTGGGGCCGACCAGAGCCCGTTTGCGAGTTTGGGACGGTCACTCTTTGCAAAAAACATTCATTGGGGACCATCATAATGGTTTACCGCGCTTATAAGC
>NZ_JBFUKF010000437.1:0-4085 GCF_056400985.1 Mucilaginibacter sp. P4_G9
GTAATAAGGGAGGTCATGTATCGGGCTTGCATAAGCTATGTATTTTTTACCGGAGTACCTTGTTACAAAATCCTTTTCGGTGTGTGCTTCTATACTGGCTTTCAAACTTTGATAATCTGAGAACTCATCAAACAGGTTTTGATTAAGATTTTTAGAAGCATTGGCATGATATAATACCTTGCCACGGTTATTGATGATACAATAAAGATAGCCTGCTGATAAAATGGCATGATCGAGGCTTTTAAAATTAACAGATAAAGCTACATACGGGGCATTTTTGTTTATTGATGGTTTGGATATAACCGAAGTGAATACCCCTGATGTCCATGATATTACCTGGTCAAAATAATAAGGCTGTTTGGGGTCGTTATTTACATAAAACGACCTGTTATCACGTAGTTTGGTAAAATAATCCCGGTTGGCGTAATTACCCGGCGGCGAAGCTTCTGATTTTGCGTACCAGCCATTTACTTCTGTCCCTTTATTATTTAACCAGAAAATCTGGTTAACATCCACATCCCGGGTAAGGAGTTTTAATTGCGTTTGAATATTGGGAGATATCGCTTTTTCATATTGATCCTCAATAGCCCTTTGCGCACCAACTCCGGGATTATTTGTGTTGGGTGTGTTGTTTTGAGCATTTACCAATAAATCTGCCTGGGTTAAAACACGGTAAGCCTTAGCAATCTCCATACCGAATCGCTGTTTCAGGTTATTGGCAATATTCCTGCTGGTTAATTTTGATGCAGATATGCCCGGCCGGAAGGGTAAATTGTATTTAAAAAAAGCGAAGAACAGTATCGACATCAACAGCATGGATACTGCAAATGAAAATATGCCATCAGTTGCTGTTAGCCGGTCTTTATTTCCCATTTGGTAAAGCTTTAACCAGGGTAATGCAAGTATGGAAGCGGTGGCAATGGTTAGCAGTAAAATGACGATGTTTTCTGGAAGTTTATTTTTTTCCTGCTGGTATTTTTTATTGGTAAGCAAACCTGATACGGTGATAACAGAATCTGCATTTAGGTTTAGCCTTTGCGAAAATATTTTGTAGCTGTTGCCGCTAAGGTGTATGTTTTTTACTTGTCCTTCTAAAAAAGCGCTTTTATCGGATTTTAATGAGTCTGATACTATTGTTGTTATGCCGCTGGGGAATGTTTGGTAGATAATGTTTTTTTGCCTGAGGAAAATATACTGGTCAAATATTTCGTCGGTAAGTAAAGGGTCGACAAACTGCTTTAAAGTATACTTCATGTGGATAAAGTAGCCCTTTTTTTGGAGGTGAATGGTTAGCGTCCGGTTATCAAATTCTACCCTGCAAATGCTGTCAGTTAAGGTATTAATTTTGTTTTTTTCTGCCGA
The DNA here is from genome assembly GCF_056400985.1 of Mucilaginibacter sp. P4_G9. Lineage (NCBI taxonomy): Bacteria > Pseudomonadati > Bacteroidota > Sphingobacteriia > Sphingobacteriales > Sphingobacteriaceae > Mucilaginibacter > Mucilaginibacter sp. P4_G9. Next base: position 1,363 of record NZ_JBFUKF010000437.1, read on the forward strand.
TGGCTGTACCGGCTTGATAGATTCGAGGATGAAGCTTTCCTGCGAATAGTGTTCAATATACTTGCTTAATCTTTCCCGGTTGTATTGCGCTGGATTTTTTTCGTAAGTATTGAGTATGGTATTTAAAAGCGCTATAGAGTTATCAACCTTTGACTGAATGTTGATTTCAATATTTTGCAAACATCTGAAGCGCTGAGCTTCTAATTCATTTTGATTATCGGGAACGTAGATAAAAAAGTAAAATGCACCAATTACCAGTACAAAAACTAAAGTGGCAAACACAATTGCCTGGTTACGACCGAATGAAAATCTATTTTTCATTTCAATAACGCTGTTATCCTTCCTTATCGCAATTCAGCCATTTTTCTTTGGCTGCCTTATAGGTATCATAACCCAGGTGAACGCCCTTACCATCACCACGTATTAACTGATTAGGTAAACACAAGCCAGAGCCGTTTACAATAAACTTATCACAAAGACGCTTAATCAGGTCAACCTCATCATTTTTTACTGCATCCATATCAAGATCCATTATTGCAATAAAATCGGCCTCGCCGTTCGGGTCGTTTTTATAAATATCCGGCGCTTCATATAGTTGGTTATCGGGGTTTAGTATTGGTTTTAAACAAGGGTTTATCCGCACAACACAGGCTTTATTACTCAGCGAAGGGTCAATCATGGCATAGGTTATAAATGTGGCAGAATCAGGCGGATCACCGAGAATACTGGTCGACATTTTTTTTATATCAGCAAAAAATGAAGATCGGTTGTCTGTAATGGCAAGCTTGTTATTTTTATTTTTGTTATAAATAGAAGCAATTACCGGATTGGTTGAATTTTCATAGTCGCCTATAAGTGCTTCCCCGCCTGTGCCGGTACCTAATGAAAGGATCTTAAAATCGCTTAGTGGTAAGTCGGGATTATTTGTCCGGGCTTCTATAAAGCCGGCAAGTACCGGGTTATTAAAGCCGGATACTGCGCCGTCCCAAAACCAGGTTTTACGTTTGTCATCTCCCCCAAGTAAACTGGTGGTAATTGCAGCCGGCGAATCAAAATAATTAATAGGCGCGTTACTTGATGAATGTATGGCTTCTCCTAAGCTTACCTGGTAAAACTTGCCATTACCAAAACTGTCTGTTCTGCTTGCCGGGTTTGATCGGAAGAAAACTGCCCTTTGTCTTAGATAGTCGTATCCAGCAACAAGTATCTGTAAATCATTTTTGCCTATGATAGCCGGAAGATCATTCATATAGGTATCCAAAATAGGCTTGGCTGCCTTTTTTTGTATAATGAGGGTATCATATTTGCTCAGTACATTTTTAAGGCCGCTGAGCTTTCTTTCGGTACTGTATTTTGGCCCGAGCACATTGGTAAGGCTTGCAATGTTTCTCCATTTTAATTTTTCCCAGAATGATAATTTTGAAAAAACCTGCTTTCGTTTATTTTCATCCTCAAAAACCGAAATTATTTCACTAAGCRACATATTGTTGCATAACGAAGCCAAAACAAGGCTGCCTCCCGAATTTGCGATTACGAGGTTGAACTGATGTAAAACTTCGTGACCGGAGATATCGCCGTAAATATCCTTAAGTACGCGGGCCTGAATCAGCGCCCAGGAACCACCGCCATCTAATGAAAGTATTTTATATGCCATTTGATTAATTGGTTTAATAAATCAAGTTTTTTCTCTATATATATGTATATTTCTCTCTTATTTGATAATAAAACAGCATGTTATTGTCAAAAAGCTATCCGAATATTGCAGGTTTTTTGAGTCAACCAAAAACGAAGATTACGCCAATTGCCACGTCAGGAATGTTTGATCTGAACATGTTACCTCCTTTATTAAAAGAATAAATTATTCAGGAACGCCGATCCAGAATGCACAGCGAATCATCCTGCTGTCATCTGAATAAAAAAACATTAATGATTAAAAAACGAATGGTGTAACAGTAAATAAAAGGGCTTGTATCCTTTTTTATTTATGGTTTATATACTATAAAACTCTTAAACATCACCGATATATGCAATAGCTATTAATAACTATTTATTAGTGTAGTTTTAGCTTTATAGTTTTATAAATCAAATACTTAAATACAAATACCAGGTTGGCACCTTATCAATTCCTGTTAAGTATTTACTAAGCAAGACGGCTCACAATTTTAACTAAATAAATGATAAAATAGTTATAAATGGCTATTTCGGTTGTAAGTAAAGATGTTCAATTTTATTGTGGGGTTTAACTATAAGATAATTTTTTTTATAAAAGCCTGCCGGTAAAATGTGTAATGGATTAAGAGCTATCATTTTATTAAAATATATCTATCTAAACGTATCATTTCTATGGAAACTGTTTTTAAAAAAAATTGGTACATTATTTACACCTTTCCTAATCTCGAAAAAAAAATATATAATGAATTAACCAGGAAAAAGATCAAGGCTTACCTGCCTTTACAAAAGGTTATAAGGCAGTGGAGCGATCGCAGGAAGGAATTACAAGTACCTATGTTTCCTAACTATGTTTTTATAAATTCAACAGAAAGTGACCGTTTTAAGCTATTGAATATAGGTGGAATTTTGAAGTTTATTACGTTTGAAGGTAAACCGGCTATAATGTCAGAAGAAGAAATTTTAAGTATCATGAAATTTGAGGAGGTGGCTTTTGAGTTGGAGCCTAATCTTATTGAAGGTGATGATGTAATAATTGYTGAAGGGCCATTTAC
>NZ_JBFUKF010000438.1:0-4067 GCF_056400985.1 Mucilaginibacter sp. P4_G9
TTTATCCAGGTGCAAACTACTCTCTTTGTTAAAGCTTTGGTTTGGGTCGCCGTTAGCCCTGTCAATGAATAGGCTATAGGTATAACTAATTACCGGGTGACCATTTAAGTGCGCCTCAGTATCAGGTATAGCCATTAAATGGAGATGGCTTTTTAGCGTAAAAAAGAGCGGTTTCATAATTGGTTATTAAAGTTAACCTTTTAATTTCAAATTGTTTAAAGTATCATGGCTTTTATTTGATGATGAGCAACCGGGGAAATCGCTGTCGTAATTGCACCCACAAAATGTCAGATATAGCCATTGTAGGTTGAGCTAATCATCCTTAAATTCGGGTATTAAAAAAGACATTTATATGGAAAGCGCAAATAATCAGAATAATGCAAATGCCGAACGCATTAGTATCATCGAAACTACAAAAAAGATTGAGGCCAAATACTCGCACCTTGATGGTTCAACGTTTGTGATGTTAAAAATGAGCAAATCGAGTTTTAACGATGTTGACCTCAGCAATTTAAAAATTGAAAACGCCAATTTAAGTGATCTTGAAATTGAAGGGGCACAATTGGGYGGCGCTTATATACACAACATTGGTATGCCGCCCCAAGGACATCCTGCTTATGATGAAAATGCCAGACAACGCCCCCTGCGTTTTGAGGATTGCGAACTGGAAGGCAGTACGATAACCAATTGCAACCTTAAACAAGTGGCTATTACCCGTTGTAATACAGAGGGGATGACTATAAATGGTATTTTGGTTGATGAGTTGCTGAAAAATTATAAGAGATAAAATATTTTTAATAAATATGGTACTATGTATTGTATAGTACTGTGTTTTGTATTAGCTTTGTGATGACATTGACACATTAACAATTATCATCATGAAAAAAATACACCTATTAATTGCTTTGGCAGGGCTATTAACCCTGGCAACAGCTTGTCGCTTTGGCGGAAGACATACTACCATTGTGGAGAACAACAATGGTACTACCGTGAAAATAGAATACGGCGGAAAAACCTATTTTACTGAAGATGGAAAAGGCATCAAAAGCATTTCGCCGCATGGTTATGTGAAATTTAGTCGTAACAGCGATGACCTTGTGGCCGAAAACGACAATGGCCGGATAGTTTATGAAATAAATGGTGGCGGTAAGCAAACACACCTTGATGAGGATGGGAAGGCGTTTTTAGCCCGTGCAGTTAAGGAAATGATTAAGAGAGGGCATAATGCCGACGGGAGGTAATGCCCAATTTGAAGATTAGTTAATACGAATATTTGAAAATGGATCCTTTGAATCCTGTTAAAAAAGCCGGTGATTGATATTTCCGGTTTTTATTTTGGTTTAATCTTCAAGTTGTTATTTGTTTTCAAATTTTCAAATCACCAACTCTTCAAATTAAAATTGTTAAATTGAGCATATGAAAATATTTGTCAGCATTGTAGTTGTATTGTTAATGTATTTATTTAACCCGGGTTTGGCCCGCGCGCAATCAGTATCGGTAGATGCCCCTAAAAACACAGGTCAAACCTTGAAGGTAAGCCGTAACAAAATTGATTCCCTTGACAAAAAGCTGATAGAATTACTGGGAGAGCGCGAGAAGGTTGTTAAAGAGATTGGTGTTTACAAAGCCAAAAACAATATTCCCCCGCTACAAACCGACCGCTTTAAACAAGTACTTGAAAAAGCTATTGAAGCCGGTAAACAGGAAGGGTTATCAGAAACCTTTGTTGCCGAATTAATGAACGCTATTCACAAGGAAAGTTTGCGGATAGAGGAGGAAATAAAAAACAATAAATAAAAACCTCAACTATCAAAAAAGCATAAACCGGCTCTCTAAAGTGTATAAATTACACAATTGTAGTTTACCGTATCAAAACATTTCTTCAGTCATATTAATAATTATGAAACTAACTGATTATGAGCAATATTTGTTGTTATTTGTTTGGTATTAAACCGTATCGTTTAGTCAACAAGTAGTTATAAATCAATTATTTATAGCCTTTCTTATTTGCTTTATTCAAATTAACTTTCTTAATTTGGGATACCGGAACCGCTTTCTGATTAGCAACGTTGCCCGCCGGAGACCAATTAAGTTAAATCATGAATAAAAAAATATTACTCACTTGTTTTATTGCAGGTAGCCTGCTGCAGGCCGGTTGGGTAAATGCCCAGGTAAAAGCGGTATTCTCTACCCAAAATAAAAATGTAAAGGTTATTGTTTCTGATAACGAAGCGGGTGTTAAATTTAAAACCACGGAGACATTAAAGTTTACCGATAGCCCTCAACCTGGCGAAACAGAGGTTGTTGTTTTTGTTGATCCGGCAAAATCATTCCAAACCATGCTGGGTATTGGCGGTGCATTAACAGATGCCGCTGCCGAAACTTTTTACAAACTACCTAAAGACAAGCAAAAGCAGTTTTTAACGGCCTATTATGATAAAGATAAGGGTATTGGCTATACTTTGGCCCGTACTAATATCCAAAGTTGTGATTTTTCGAGCGATAGCTACAGTTATATAAAGGAGGGCGATGCATCGTTGAAAACATTTAACATCGGCCATGACAGGGCCTACCGCATACCTTTTATAAAAGCTGCAATGGCTGCTGCCGGTGGTAAGCTTACTTTGTTTGCGTCGCCATGGAGCCCGCCTGCATTTATGAAGGATAATAACAGTGTTTTACATGGAGGTAAGCTTTTGCCAAAGTACTATCAAAGCTGGGCAAATTTTTATGGCAAATTTATAAGGGCCTATGAAAATGAAGGTGTCCCGGTATGGGGGCTTTCGGTACAAAATGAACCTATGGCATCACAAACCTGGGAATCATGTAAATACACCGCCGAAGAGGAACGTGATTTTGTAAAGAATTTTTTAGGCCCAACATTGCAAAAACAAGGCCTGGCCAATAAAAAATTAATTGTTTGGGACCATAACCGCGATTTGCTTTATCAACGTGCCAGTACTATATTGGAGGATCCGGCGGCGGCAAAATATATCTGGGGTGTTGGTTTTCACTGGTACGAAACCTGGACCGGCGCGGGGCAGCAGTTTGAAGCTACCCGCCGTGTACATGAGGCATTCCCTGGTAAAAACCTGATTTTTACGGAAGGGTGCATTGAAAAATTCGACTTTGATAAAATTAACGACTGGTTGCTTGGCGAAAGGTATGGCCTATCCATGATCAATGATTTTAATGCCGGCACTGTAGCCTGGACAGACTGGAACATCCTGCTTGATGAAAAAGGCGGACCAAATCACGTTGGCAACTTTTGCTTTGCACCGGTACACGCCGATTTGCGCAATGGCAGCCTCATTTATACCAGCTCATACTATTATTTGGGGCATTTTAGCAAATATATCCAACCGGGTGCTAAGCGTGTAGCTGCTGTTGCCAGCAGAGATAAACTTTTAACTACTGCTTACCTAAACCCTAATGGCAAGTTAGCCGTAATAGTAATGAATAAAACTGAAGAGAAAATTGAATACAGTTTATGGATAAAAGGTAAAGCTGTAAAAACAACCAGCCAGTCGCACTCCATAGCTACCCTCGTAGTAGAATAAAGACCTTTTATAATCAACTAAATCTCAGATGTATGGTGGATCATTTATGGTCCACCATTATCATTACCGGGAAATGGTCTGATGGTAATTTTGCCTCGTACTTTTTAGTTGTATTGTTTAAAGCACGGTAGCTATCTGTCAATATCCCATATCTTTTTACTGCGAAATCTTTGCTCAGGAAGATATGATCTATTCGTCCTTTCGATTTGTTTTCGGCGTTAAAGGAATTAAAAGTGCCATTCTCAGCGTATTTTATGAGCGAGAGTTCATATGCATCCTTCAGTTTGCCCGACGTATTGATCACGGCGTAGCTATCCGATGTTTCGTCGACATTAAAATCGCCGGATAATATAACCGGTTCATTAGCTGTCATTGCTTTAATTTTTGCCAGAACGAGTTTGGCGCTTTCGCGACGGGCTATTACACCAATGTGATCCATATGGAGGTTAAAATAATAAAATTTATAACCTGTTTTTATTTCCTGGAACGATGCCCACGAGCAAATAC
>NZ_JBFUKF010000439.1:0-4063 GCF_056400985.1 Mucilaginibacter sp. P4_G9
CCAATATACGTTGAATATTGGTATATCGGAGATAAATGTACAGCCTTGTATCAAATACTGGCTGGCGTTCGATTGCCAACATTAGCTCATAAAACTCGCCCGTTTTAATAGATTCGCTGTAGTGAAAAGGGTTTAACAGGACCTGGTAAAAGCCGCGCRGTTTTTTCTGATCGTTGGATAGCTTACCGCCATCGTAAGCACCGTTATTGATCCATTTTTGATGCTCTGGTACGCCCCAGTAATCAAATATAGAAGTACGGCCATCGTTGCCGCTAAAACCTTCGCTGCCTGCTCCCGGCTCGCCAACTTCCTGGCCAAAGTAAATCATTACCGGTCCGGTGTTCAGCGTAGCGGTCACAATCATGCCCGGTACAGCCAGCCATGGGTTTCCCGCAAAATCGGGCGAGGCTATACGCTGCTCGTCATGGTTTTCCATAAAGCGGAGCATATGCTGATCGATACCTTTGCTATCGTGGTTCCAAACGCTGTTGATGCCCCAGGTATTGGTGTTATGCTCGTTGCGTGTAAGGTTCCTTATTGTGTCGTACAAACCAACCTTATCATACAGGTAATCAAAATGCCCATTGAATATATAATCGCTGTATTTGCCTTTGTCGTAAGCTTCGCCAATGAAAACAATACCCGGATGCTCGGCCTTCATTTTCGGGATCACCCATCCCCAAAACTCAATGGGCACCATTTCTACCATATCGCAACGGAAACCGTCAACACCTTTTTGGCTCCAGTAGTGCAAAATATCATATACCTTGTTCCAAAGCGGTGGTATCGGGTCGAAATGGCCGCGGCGGTGATCCATATAATCAACCCCGTAGTTCAGCTTCATGGTCTCAAACCAGTCGTTAATAGATGGCGACGCACTAAACACATCGTTACCGGTTGCTTTGGCGGGATTCTCATCAAATTTGCCATCCTTTAGCGGGCTTTTAAATTCATCCCCTCCCGGGTTATATCCCGAGGGAACAACAAAGGGCTGGCCTGGCATATAGTAAAAATCGTTTTTGGCATCAAATCCTTTCGATTTATCATCATCCTGACCAAAATCGCGGATGCCTGCCGGTTTTACATCCGATGCATAGGTACGGGCAACGTGGTTGGGCACCAGGTCCATCAATACTTTCAAACCGTTGTTGTGGGTGCGTTTGATAAGGGCTTCGTATTCGCCGATGCGATTTTTTACATCAACAGCTAAATCGGGATCGATATCATAATAATCCTTGATAGCATAAGGTGAACCTGCCCGGCCCTTTACAATATCAGGATCATCGGCCTTAATACCATAGGCCGAATAATTTGTCATGGTAGCATGCTCAATAACGCCAGTATACCAAACATAGGTAAAACCCATTTTTCTGATCTCCTGCAGGGCTTTATCATTTATGTCGTTCAGTTTACCAGCGCCGTTCTCTTCAATAGAGCCATTGCTTTTATTGAGGGTTTTAGTATTGCCAAACAGGCGGGGCAATAATTGATATATAATAAGCTTATGATCTGTTTTCGGTTGTTCCATTTTTTTTGATCTCTTGTGATGTTTTATCTGTGCAAACGAAATTAACGGTATCATAGATATCGCTACAAAACAGACAATAACTTTATTTTTGTTCATTATGCTTCAACCAACAATTCGCCATTGGCTTTAATCAATTTATCCTTGCCATAAACCGAAACCGTAGTTTCAACAGCCGAAAGGTTTTTGATCTGTACCCCCTCTTTGCTTACCTTGATATTCAGCAGTGCTCCCCTAAAACCGATATGGAACGAGAACGAAGCCCATTTCTCGGGTATAAACGGCTGAAACAATAATTTGCCATCCCTTACACGCATTCCGCCAAAACCTTCCACAACGGCCATCCAGGTACCGGCCATGGATGTGATGTGGCAGCCATCTTCGGTATCGTTGTTATAATCGTCCAGGTCCAAACGCGCGGTGCGCAGGTAAAACTCATAGGCACGAGCCTCATCGCCCAGTTTGGCAGCCAAAATAGCGTGTACACATGGCGATAAAGAAGATTCATGTACGGTACGTGGCTCATAATAATCAAAATTCCTGCGGATGGTTTCTATATCATACTGATCTTCAAAAAAGTAGATCCCCTGTAAAACGTCGGCCTGTTTAATGTAGCACGAACGAAGAATCCTGTCCCAGCTCCATTTCTGGTTCAGCGGGCGGTCTGTAGCGGGCAGATCTTTAACCAGGATTTGCTCTTTATCAAGGTATCCGTCCTGTTGTAAAAATATCTGCTGCTTTTCATCGTAGCCATAATACATTTTATCAATGATATGCTTAAACCTTGATGTTTCGGCGCCTTCATCAAAGCTGATCCTGCTTACCAGCGCGTTGTATTTGGCATTATCTGTAGCTTTTACCTTTTCGATAACCTCCATGGTATATTCCATACACCAGGTAGCCAGTTTACTGGTATACCAGTTGTTGTTAACGTTGTTTTCGTATTCATTCGGCCCGGTTACGCCCAGCATAACATATTGCTCCTTATCCTGCGACCAGCTTACCCTTTGCGACCAGAACCTTGCTATCGCAATTAAAACTTCTAAACCATAATCGGCCAGGTAAGCTTCATCGGCAGTATAGCGCACATAGTTGAAAATGGCATAAGCAATGGCACCGTTACGGTGAATCTCCTCAAAGGTAATTTCCCACTCGTTATGGCATTCGGTACCATCCATGGTAACCATGGGGTACAGGGCGGCACCGTTTTTAAAGCCCAGTAAGGCAGCATTCGCAATGGCTTTACCCAATTGCTTATAGCGGTATAAAAGCAGGTTACGGGTCACCTTTTGCTCTGCTGTGGAAAGATAAAAAGGCACACAATAAGCCTCGGTATCCCAATAGGTAGAGCCGCCATATTTTTCGCCTGTAAAGCCTTTAGGGCCAATGTTAAGGCGATCATCTTCACCGGTGTACGTTTGGTTCAGCTGGAAAATATTAAAGCGGATAGCCTGCTGTGCCGATTCATCACCCTCGATAATGATATCGTTGTGTTTCCATTTTTCGGCCCAGGCAGCTGCCTGTTCGGCCAGCATGGTATCAAACCCTTTTTTGCTGATACGATTTAAAGTTGATGTTAACTGCCCAACCAGTTCTTCGGGTTTATAGTTTTGTGAGGACAAGTTGGCAACATATTTAATAATGCTGATGCTTTGCCCCTGCAGCGCCTGCAGTTCAATTTTTGAGGCAACATATTTTTCCTTTTGGATGGATTCTGTTTTAGGTTGGATAACCTCGCCATTTTGCACTATACTAAACTTCATACCGGTTGCCACCTCGAAGCCTGTTTTTTTGGTGCGCATCACAACATAACCGCCATCGGCCTGGTTTGCCTTGCTGATCTCGTCCCAAAACTTCTCATCGTAGTTGGAATCTTTGTTCATCACATCACCATCGATAGCCGGGGTGAGGGTGATAATACCACTAAAGTTTAAAGGAGTGATAGCGTAATTTATAGCAGCCGTTTCATCATCTGCCATGCTGCAAAAGCGACACGCTTCTACAGCAACTTCTTTGCCTGATGCTGTTTTGGCAGTGAAAGTACGTTTCAAATAACCTTCCTTCATGTTCAGTTCCCTGCGGAAGTTGCTTACCTCGCATTTGGCCAGGTCAAGCTGCTCGCCATCAAGCACAATATCAATAATAGTCCAGTTGGCGGCATTAAGCACTTTGGCAAAGTATTCGGGATAGCCGTTCTTCCACCAGCCTACACGGGTTTTATCGGGATAATAAACCCCGGCAACGTAATTACCAAGCAGGGTTTCGCCGCTATAGGCTTCCTCAAAGTTGGCCCGTTGCCCCATGCGGCCATTACCTAAACTAAATATGCTCTCAGATATTTGATGATGATGCGGGTTAAAGCCCTCTTCAATTATCTTCCACTCATCAACTTTAATATAGTCCTTCATTTAATTGCAATTGTAATAATGTTTAAGCCTTGTATATCATTGCGAGCGCGCAATGACGTATCGGGGCTCTATAATTTTAATAATTTATCCAACGTCATTTTATCTAAACCGCTTATCACTAGGTCGGCAT
>NZ_JBFUKF010000440.1:0-4058 GCF_056400985.1 Mucilaginibacter sp. P4_G9
AGCCGGTTTGGTAGCGTTTTCAAAATCGTTGGCTAAAGAAGTGGCAGCGCTTAATGAGGAGCATGCAATAAGAATACTCAGCATTTCGCCGGGTTTTATTGAAACAGATATGACTGACCGGATCCCGGAAGCCGAAAAGCAAAAATTCCTTACATCGATACCGGCTAACCGCTTTGGGAGCGTAAACGAGGTGGCAGAAGTAGTGGCTTTTCTTGTTTCAGACAAAGCATCTTATATAAACGGAACTAACATACATATTAATGGCGGGTTATTATGATCAGGGAGTATTGATACACAATTTAAGTGAGTCGGACCCGAAAGATGTACTGGTTAACCACGGACCAACAAAGTTGCTGGTTGACAACTATCACTGGCATTCGCCAAATGTAGGTATTGTTGCAAGTTATACCCCGAATGACCGGGATGTGGAAGACCATTTCAATATTTTTAGAGGGGTTGACCAGATAGAAGCATTTGCGCAGGCCACTTCCGGTTCATGCAGCGTATTTTTGGAATGTCAGAAATTAGCCTCTACTCCGGTAGAGTTGGCCAAAAAATTTATGCCCAGGTTTTTAAGTATTGGCCAGGTAAATTTTATAGGATATTTAGAAAAGGGCGATACATTTATAAGTATCGGGAACATAAAATTTTATAAATTCAGGCAGATAGTTTGCGATGGAAGGATCTATAAATGCCCCGAGGGTATTGACCTGGATAAGCATTTTGAGGATTTTACCGAAGAACGTTTACTGGCATATGATATAGGAGAAGGTTTTACCCTTATTGCCGAATTTAATGACATAACAGGAAGATCAATTAAAAAAGAATTAATTTAACAGCAATTAAAATATTAATGGAAAGACAAGAAATTATTGATGGTTTGGTAGAGATACTTAAAACCGTAAGAACAATAAATCCGGATAAATTGGTGGGCATCACAGAAGAAACTGATTTTATAAAAGACCTGAATACACCATCAACAGAGATGATAAATATTGTGGCTAAAACCGAGCAGAAGTTTGATGTTGAGTTTGAAGATGATGATATTGATGATTTAGGGTCGCAGGTTAAAGATATTGTTAACCTGATATTGAAATCAAAAGAAAAAAACTAATATGAAAGGCAGGAAAGTAGCGGTTGTAGGAATGGGCGGAGCTTTCCCTGCCTGTGAAAATCTGGATGATTTTAGCCGGAAAATATTTGCAGACCAAAGCCTGATCCGGTCATGGGACCAGGCCCTGGCCCATGGCAAAAATATCCGGTCGTCGGTATCTGGTTATATAACAGAACAGGAGATGAATATTGATGTGATCTATTCATCATTAGCTGCAAACTACCCGGAAACCTATGTTGATAATTTGGACCGGATACCGCCTGCCAATTTAGCCACCGCTGATGTTGGGAGTATCTGGGCGATGCTGGCCACTTTAGATGCCATAAAAATGGCAGGATGGTCGGACATAGAAACCCAATCAGAACAAACGGGTGTGGTTATAGGCTCTGGTGGGGCTGGTAACGTGATATTACGGAACGCCTGGCATAATTTTTATGAGCTGGGTAAAAAAACGCGCTTAAGCGGAGGACACACGGTTGACCGTACCATGGTTTTCCGCGAGGCTGCCAATGTATCTATACTGATAAAAAATAAAGGTGTTTGTGAAGCTATCGGATCGGCCTGTGCAACCGGGCTCGGCAATATAGGTTATGCCTACCGGTTAATCAAATTTGGTTTACAGGACCGGGTTATTGCCGGCGGGATTGAAGGTACATCGTTAGAAACCTTTATTGGTTTTGATGGTATGCAGGTATTAAGCAAAGGCTTTAGTCCCGAAGAAAGCTCCCGGCCATTTGATATAAACAGGAATGGGTTTGTATGCTCATTTGGTGCAGGGATTGTAGCGCTTGAAGAATATGAGCAGGCTTTAGCCAGGGGGGCCGAGATATTAGGTGTTATTGATGATTATTTTAATAACTCTGATGGTGACGGCGATATGTTTTTCCCGTCCTTTGCCGGCCAGAAACGCTTATGGAAGGGCTTGCTTGCTGATTCGGAAGGTAAACCGGATGTTGTAAAGGTACACGGCACTTCTACACCGGCAGGAGATGCTATTGAACTGTTAAGCGTAGTAGATGTTTTAGGAGAAGACGGCTACCATATTTCGGCGCCAAAATCACAATTTGGGCACATGCTTGGCGCAGCCGGAGCGGTTGAGTTTATTACGGCTTTGCTGATGCTTAAAGAGCAGAAAGTTTTGCCATGCTTAAATTCGGTACAACTTAACCCCGAGCTGGAAGGCTACCAAAAAACAAGCCAATGGACAGGCCCCACCAAGCCACTGGAAGCTTACCGGAACCTGTTGCCGCAAAAAAGCTTTTCAAAAGAGATTAATAGTGTTGTTTGCCTTAATTACGGATTTGGCGGCACAAATAGTGCTTTAAAAGTATCGAAGCATAAAATATGATTAGTAACAACAATAAAGTAGCCGTAATATTTGGTGTAAGGAACGATAGCTCCATTGCTTATGATGTTGCCTTAAAACTAAATCAATCTGGTTGCAAGCTTGCGCTTAGCTATGTTGAGGATACTAAAGACGATGTACTTTACCTGATGGAAAGGCTAAATATTGATACCCGCTTTGCCAAACAGGTAGATGTAAGGAACGAAGACGAAATTACAGCGTTTTTAAACTTTGTATACCAGGAATTGGGCCCCATTGATTACATACTGCACGCCGTAGCTTTTGGCAATCAAAAAGTGATGTGTTCTTCCCTGCCAGGCAGCAAAGAGCCAGCACCATCATATATCGATATCCCGTTTGACGACCTGATGGATTCCTTTAATATCAGCGCCTATTCGCTGTTAAGAATAGCGCGGGTGGCCGAAAGCCTGCTGCAAAAAAATGCATCTATCCTAACACTTACCTACAATGCCGGAAGCAGGGTATTCCCCGAATATGCGGGTATGGCCATCAACAAAGCGGCCCTTGAAACCATTGTATTATATCTGGCCAGTTATTTCAGGAACAAACAGGTGAGGGTAAACGCAATTTCGGCAGGCTTGGTCATGACATCATCTGCCGGGGGCATAAGCGGAATTCGCAAGATCAGGAAATTAGGGAAAATTACCGCTCCGTTAGGCAATATTGATGCCGGGGACGTTGGGGATACAGCACTGTATTACTTTTCAGATCTTTCAAAAAAGGTAACCGGCAATATTCATTTTGTTGATGGCGGGTTTAATATTATGGCAATACCTGTAGATGGAGCATAAATTAGAATCATCGGTGAAGGAATTAACAGCCCTGCAGCGATTTGCAGTAGGTAACGACCTGGTATGCTTAGTCGATTTTAAAAACTCTTTAACCGACCTGTTTAAAAGTAAAGTTTATACCGCTGCCGAGATGGACTACTGCGATAGTTTTAGCGATCCAATTCTCCGTTACGCATCTACCTGGGCAGCCAAAGAGGCCGTTTACAAGGCGGTTAAGCAAATTGATCCGTCGCCGTTAAGCTGGAAAAAAATAGAAATTATCCGGATAAAAGCTTCCGGTCGTCCGCATGTAGTTTTACAACCTAATCTTAAATGTTACCAGGTAAGCCTTACCATATCGCACGATGGTGACTACGCCTGGGCTTTGGCATTAATTGATAAAATAGCTTAAGCCATTGACCTCACATTACTATCAAACCGACTTAGTAGATCTCCATTATTATAAATTTGGGACCGGGAAAGCGCATATGCTGTGTTTTCATGGTTTTGGTATGCACGGCAAACAATTTTTAGCTTTAGCGCCCGAACTTGGCAATAAATATACTTTTTGGGGATTTGACCTTTTCTTTCATAAAGAAACCAAATTGAAGGATAACAGTTTAGCTGCTGTAAAAACCGGGCTTGCCAAAAAACAACTGGCTGATTTAATAGTTTCCTTTTGCAAAGCCCAGCAGATAGACCGGTTTTCAGTAATAGGTTATTCCATGGGATCGCATTATGCAACAGCGATTGTTGAAGAACTTCCGGCTATGATCAACGAATATATTGTAGCGGCGCCATCATCTAT
>NZ_JBFUKF010000441.1:0-4058 GCF_056400985.1 Mucilaginibacter sp. P4_G9
ATGGTGGCCGTATAGCCTCACGGTTCCAATACCCTGCTGCCGAGCGTACATCAAATACTACCAATTACAACAAAGCATTAGCCGACCAGTTTAGTGGTAATGATGATATTAATGGCATTATGTGGATGCTTAAATAAAATTTGTTTTTAATTAGTTTGAACAAGGCGGAATTTCGGTTCCGCCTTTGTTTTTGGCACAAAAATTAAATCTAAAATCATGCGCTTATTACAAATTACACTGATACTTTCCCTGTTATCGCCAAAAGATAGCTGGCAGCCCAACCCTGCCCCCAAATCGAAACATAAATTTATAATAGCAGCTCACCGCGGCGATCATGTAATTTACCCCGAAAACACCTTGGCCGCCTACCAGGAAGCTATAAAAAATGAAGTTGATTACGTGGAGATTGACCTGCGCACCACTAATGACGGCGAACTGGTGAGCATGCATGATGGCACTGTAAACCGCACGACCGATGGCAAAGGGAATGTTAAAGACCTTTCCCTTGCCGAATTGCTTAACCTAAAAGTAAAATGTAAGGACACAACCATAAAAGAGATTTTCAGGATCCCAACCTTTAAACAGATCCTTTCTCTCTGCAAAAACCGGATCAATATCTACCTTGATTTTAAAGCGGCCGATCCGGAGCTGGCTTACCAAATGATAAAGGAATACTGGATGGAAAAGCAGGTATTGATTTACATAAACAGTGCCCCGCAATATACCGGCTGGCGCAAGGCTGCACCCCGGATGCCATTAATGTTAAGCCTGCCCGATAGTGTTAAAACCACAGCAGGCATGGCCGATTTTATCGACAAATATCATCCCGATATCCTTGACGGGTCATATAGCCAATACACTAATGATATGGTTGTATTTGCCCAAAAATACCATATCCCGGTTTGGCCCGATATCCAGAGCGCGGGCGAAGGTGCGGCTGATTGGAATAAGGCGTTGGATAAAGGTTTGAAGGGCCTGCAGACAGACCATCCCGCTGCGCTGGTGAAGTTTTTGAAAGAGAAAGGACTGAGGTAAACAAAAGCTTTTTAAAGGGTATGTAATAGCTGTTACAGGCATACCTGATCCGGTTTAAATTAAGTAAAATTGTGCTTAGGATATTCTGTAAGTAACAAAGCTGTTCATAAAAATGAAAACACTGGATGATCTGTTAATGCTTGGAGATGAGCGCTTATATCAAACATCGGCGCCGGTTTTAAAAACAGAGCTCCATCTTTTAAAGGATTGGGTAGCTGATATGCACAACGTGATGGAGCAGATCAGGAATAAATATCATTTTGGCCGGGCTATCGCGGCCCCGCAATTGGGCATCATGAAAAGGCTTGTTTATATGAATACAGACAGGCCCGTAGTTTTTATAAATCCCGAAATAAGTGACCAAAGCATCGAGCTTTTTGAACTATGGGATGATTGCATGAGTTTTCCAAACCTACTGGTTAAAGTAAAAAGGCATCAAAAGATAACTGTAAACTATCTTGATGAGCAATGGCAGTCACAGCAATGGATTATGGAAGGCGACCTCTCGGAGTTATTGCAGCACGAATACGACCATTTAAACGGCATTTTATGTACAATGAGAGCTATTGACAACACCTCGTTTAAATGGCGAACAGCATGATGTATAACCACGAAACGAATGCTTCGGCCTGTATGTAACCACCCCGGTTGCGTTACTATGAGCCGAATAAATTAGCTAATCGGCTCATTTATTTGTTATATTTGAGCCGAATAAATTAATTAATCGGCTCATGGCTTACAATTGGGAACAAAAAGAATGGCCTGATTTTACTTATGACCTTTCTGTAATTGAAGAAAAACTATACTCCTTTTCAGAAAAAACAGGATTGATAAGTGGCATCCTGAAATCTTTACCTGAGGATGCACAAATGGAGTCTGTTATAGAGATTATGGTAGCAGAGGCCATTAAAACATCCGAAATAGAAGGAGAATTTCTGAGCAGGAAAGATGTAATGTCCTCTATCAGAAATGACCTGGGATTAAATCCCCAAAATGAACAGGTAACAGATAAGCGGTCAGTTGGGATTGGTCAGTTAATGATTGATGTGCGTGAAACTTACCAGGAAAAATTAAATAAAGAACAACTGTTTTTATGGCATACCATGCTTATGAGCACCGAAAAAAAAATAAAAGTTGGTGCATGGCGTGATCACCAGGAACCTATGCAGGTAATATCCGGAGCTATGGGGAAAGAAAAGGTTCATTATGAAGCCCCCCCCTCCGCAAAAGTCCCGCAGGAGATGGATGCGTTTATTAAATGGTTTAACGAAACCGGCCCCGGTGGTAAAGATGAAATTAAGAAAGCTCCCGTAAGATGCGCGGTTGCCCACTTATATTTTGAATCAATTCATCCGTTTGAAGATGGCAATGGCCGAATTGGTCGTGCGGTGGCAGAAAAAGCCCTATCACAAAGTATTGGCAGACCAGCACTTTTAAGCTTGTCCAGAACCATAGAAATAAATAAAAAAGACTATTACAGAGCCTTAGAAATTGCACAAAGGTCAATAGAGATTACCCCCTGGATCATTTATTTTGTTGATATTATCCTTGCTGCACAAAAACATGCTGAGGGCCAAATTGATTTCGTTTTGAAAAAGACCAAATTTTTTGACAAGTATAAAGATCAATTGAGCGAGCGCCAGTTAAAGGTAATTAAAAGAATGCTGGATGAAGGCCCAAAAGGTTTCGATGGTGGTATAAACGCCGGCAAATATGGTTCTTTAGCTAAAGTGGCAAAAGCGACAGCTACACGGGACCTTCAGAATTTATTAGAGAATGGGGTAATTATACCCTTTGGCGAAGGCGGCGGCAGAAGCACCAGGTATCAATTGAATCTTTAACGGGAATTGCAACACAAGGCAGTCGTTTTGCCCCTTCAGGGCTTGGTAAAATTGGGGTACTGCCCAAGTTTTTTTTATACAAAAACTACATTGCCGAGTCGATGTAGTCTTTGTCATTTAAGAAGTTTTTCAAGTTTCCGTATTTATCGGATCGACATCGTTTTACTCTTTTGAAGGCGAATCTTTTCGGGTATCTTCTTGTCTTCAGCTACAGGAATAGGTGTATATAATGTAATTTCAAGTTTATTGCTGTCAATAAATACAGGTACTAAAAGACTATCCTTAACTAAAATAGGAGTATGATATGCAATGGCTAGGTAGTATAAGTCATTTTGCTTCTTATTATAAGAAACTCTGAAAAAGTAAATTTGATTTTTATGCGACTTCAATACGGGGGTAAAGTAAAAATCCGGCTTTTCATTTGCTGTTTCAGTCACTTTAATTTCAGTTATGTCTTTTGGTCGAATTTTGGAGTACAAAGGATAATTTTTACTGTTTTGAGGATACCAACGCAAATCGTGTCCCTTAGCCAAACTATCAAAATATTTATTACAATCTGTAATATCATTCATCGGAAGCTTAAACTCATTTAAACAGTTTATTAACTGTTGCCTGCTTGGGTACACTGCCAGTAGCTTTGAATTGACATCAAACGCAAACCAACCTTTTTTTTGCTGCCCATCTACAATTACTTCGTCCCCATATCCATAAATAAAATTTTCAGAAACGCCAAAGCTTGAAAGTTTTACACTATTAGCAATATCCAATTCAAGCAGCCATGAACGACCATGATCTACACTTGCTGCTCTGTATGGTTTAATAATAGGGATACAAATTAAATCAAAGTCTTCAGAAATATTATTGTAAAATTTATCTACATGCTTTCTACTGTGAGAATTGCATCCAATTGTCAATGATAAGGCAGTTATAAATAGTACTTGTAGCCACAAAAAACCCGGTCGAAAAAACATAGCCTAATGTATCGAATTTTGAGCATCATTCGGGTATGGAACGTTCGTTTACTTCTTCTGAAATCGTAATTATCGTCCAGTATCTATTGGGAGATTTTTTTTTAATATTAGTTGATATATCAACCAATATTTATACATTTGCTTCATGAATCGCAAAGTTGAACATCCTGCCCCGCCTTCGCTGGTGGCACAAATAGGCGCCCTTTATAAC
>NZ_JBFUKF010000442.1:0-4027 GCF_056400985.1 Mucilaginibacter sp. P4_G9
AAGCTGCACCCTGTTTTTTGGTAATTTAGAAACATCAACATGAGTACCGCCCTGGAAAGTTAAGGCTGCAGCATTACTGTTTGCCGCCAAAGTTGTAGGGAATACATCATAATCAGCTCTTAAACCATAAGTCAACCTGAAATTATCAGTAACATGGAATTTATCCTGGATGTAAACACTGTAAATAGAAGCTTTGATTTTTGCCAACGGTAATGAACTACCTGAAGCAGGGTAACGCAAAGTATAAGCCTGTGCTGGTAAACCGTTAATGAAATCAGAAGCAGAGTTATAAGTGTATAAACCATTATAATCCGGAGCGAAACCATTGGTATAGCTTTGGATTTGATTGCTGGTACCTATTGTAAATTCGTGTTTACCGGAGTATATGGTAAAGTCATCAGCAAACTGCCAGATATTGGTAGATAACAAGTTACCTGCAGTATACAATTCAGAACCAAAGCTGGTAGCTGTTGCTGAAGCAGCGGTTACCACATTGCCACTTGCATCTGAGGTACCGTTACCAATATCAACCATAGGTAGTAAACCTTTACCTAAAAACGCACGGTAATCTCTTAATGCTGAGTAACCTACTGTAAGCTTATTTGACATTGAATTGCTAACGCGGGTATTCAACTCAATAATACCGATGTTAAAGTTGTTATTGATAGTATAACCAGAACCATAAAAAGGTAAGGTATTAGGACCCGGAGCACGTGTGGTACCATACCCAACTGCGGTTTTACCATCACTATTGCTGATACCTGAGTTACTGGCCGGCTGATCTTTAAACGATTTTAAGTAAAAATACTTAGCGCTTAAAGTATTGTTTTTGTCAATGTTCCAGTCTAATTTAGCTGTTAACTTATCGCTTGAAGTTCTGTAAACATAATCTTGATAAGGACCAGGATTATAGCCAAACTCAGCAAGCTTTGTTTTGATAGCATCAAGTGTGCCGGCCTGAACAGAGGATACGTTAGAACCGCTTATTCCCGCACCGCCTGCTACATATGTAGTTGCAGGTGGCTGGCTAACTCTTTCCTGTTCGCCCGATACAAATAAGAACAATTTGTTTTTGATGATTGGCCCGCCAACGGCAGCACCAACTGTATGGTAATCAAATGGGGTAATAGGCACATTGGTATTACCTGCATGATAACCTGTTAACCTAACGCCACGACCATAATAATAAACAGTACCTTTTACTTGGTTGGTACCTGATTTTACCACGGTGTTAACACCAGCACCTGTAAAGTTACCCTGGCGAACGTCATAAGGTGCAATATCTACCTGGATCTGGTCAATTGCATCCAATGAAATAGGCTGAGAACTGGCCTGGCCACCCAAAGTACCTGATAAACCGAATGAGTTATTAAATAAAGCCCCGTCAACAGTAATGTTGTTAAAGTTACTGCTGCGGCCGCCAAATGCCAATCCGTTAGCAGATGGTGTTAATTTAGTAAAATCACTTAACGAGCGGTTTACAGTTGGCAAATTTTCAATCTGTGAACGGCTGATAGTTTCGCGGGCGCCGGTACGTGAAGAGTTGATCACTTTACCTGCAGAAGCTGTAACCTTTACTTCGCCTAAATTGGTAGTATTATCCTCAAGTTTAGCAGCGATCCTTTGATCCTGGCCGATAGATAATGTAATATTGTCCTGAACAAAATCCTTATAGCCAATAAAGGTTACTTTAAAGGTGTAAGGACCACCTACCCTTAAGTTGGGGATATTGAAGCGACCGTCGGAACGGCTAACGGTTGGGTACGCAGTACCGGTAGGTACATGAGTGATGGTTACAGTTGCGCCTGGTATAGCACCTTTAGCATCGGTAACGATACCGTTAACGCTGGCGGTGGTAACACCCTGGGCAGCTGCATTCCTGTTAATAAGGAATGTTAAACCCGTCAATAATAATAAAAGAAGTAGAGGCTTCCTCATAAATTGCTTTTTTTTAATTATACTTTAGTTAATTAGCCGCAAAGATAAGTATTCCCCTGACCGTCAATGTTAAGTTTATGTTAACAATTGTTGCATATTTTTCAACATATTGTCATTATTTCACAAATAAATACAAGTAAATAGGTAGATATTATGTGATATTCGTAATTTATCTGTTATTTTATTGAGTTAGAAACATGGTGCGGTAAAAATAATATTTTATGGCCCCTGCCAATTTGTTCAGTTTTCTCATTTCGCCTGTTTTTACTTAGCTTTGGGCCTTTAAAAATTATAGCGCCTGCGGTAAATAATACATCCCGCTATAATCTGTGCAAAACAAAATTTAGTTATCAAAGTATATCATTAAAAATATGGACTACGATTTAATTGTTATAGGGTCAGGCCCGGGTGGTTATGTAGCAGCTATCCGCGCTTCACAACTCGGTTTAAAAACTGCCATCATCGAAAAAGAATCATTAGGTGGTATTTGTCTTAACTGGGGTTGTATCCCAACCAAAGCTTTATTAAAAAGCGCCCAGGTATTTGAATATCTTAATCACTCGCAGGATTATGGTATTAAAATTAACGGTACAGGCGAAGTTGACTTTGCTGCAGTTGTTAAACGCAGCCGCGGCGTAGCCGATGGCATGAGCAAAGGCGTACAGTTTTTAATGAAGAAAAACAAGATCGATGTAGTTAACGGTTTTGGAAAATTAAAATCGAAAGGTGTTGTTGAAGTAAAGCTGAATGATGGCTCAACCAAACAGATCACCGCTAAACATATCATAATTGCAACAGGCGGCCGCTCGCGCGAGTTACCAAGCCTTAAACAGGATGGTGTTAAAGTAGTTGGTTACCGCCAGGCCATGGTATTGCCTAAACAACCAAAATCAATGGTAGTAGTCGGTTCGGGCGCAATAGGTATTGAGTTTGCTTATTTTTATAACTCAATTGGCACCAAGGTAACTGTAGTTGAGTTTTTAGATAACATCGTTCCGCTGGAGGATGAAGAAGTTTCAAAAGGCTTGTTCCGCATCCTTAAAAAACAGGGCATCAACATCATGACCAGTTCAAATGTTGAATCTGTAGACACCAGCGGCGAGCTTTGCAAAGTAAACATTAAAACTGCTACAGGCACGGAGGTTATTGAAGCCGAGGTTGTTTTATCAGCAGTAGGGATTTCTACCAACATTGAAGGCATCGGGCTGGAAGAGTTAGGTGTAAAAACCGAAAGAGGCAAAGTACTGGTTGATGACTACTACAAAACCAACGTTGAAGGCGTTTATGCCATAGGCGACATTGTAAAAGGCCAGGCCCTTGCGCACGTAGCATCAGCCGAAGGCATTATCTGCGTTGAAAAAATTGCAGGCCAAAACCCGCATCCTTTAGATTATAACAACATTCCCGGCTGTACTTATTGCTCGCCCGAAATTGCATCAGTAGGTTATACCGAAAAAGCGGCTAAAGAAGCCGGATACGAGATAAAAGTTGGTAAATTCCCGTTCTCGGCATCGGGCAAGGCAAGTGCTGCCGGCGCCAAAGATGGCTTTGTAAAACTGATCTTCGATGCCAAATACGGCGAGTTCCTTGGCGCGCACATGCTGGGTTTAAACGTTACCGAAATGATTGCCGAAGTTGTTACAGCCCGCAAACTGGAAGCTACCGGTCACGAGATCATCAAATCGGTTCACCCGCATCCAACCATGAGCGAAGCAGTTATGGAAGCTGCAGCAGCCGCTTATGATGAAGTAATACACTTATAAGTCAAAAGTAAAAATTCAAAAGTCAAAAGCCGGTCGTTTAGTTGCAGCCGGCTTTTCTTTTGAAGTTACATCTTAAATTAAAATAGTTTCTATTATTACCTTTAATAAACTTGCTAATCCATTTTTGAATTTTGACTTTTGAATTTGACTTAAAATATGAAACTCCACACAATAGATACCGGTTTTTTCAAATTAGATGGCGGCGCTATGTTTGGGGTGGTACCAAAAACCATCTGGAACAAAACCAACCCGGCCGATAGCAACAACCTTTGTACCTGGGCAATGCGCTGCTTGCTGGTGGAAGATGGAAAAAGACTGATATTAAT
>NZ_JBFUKF010000443.1:0-4016 GCF_056400985.1 Mucilaginibacter sp. P4_G9
CAACCGGGTCAATACTTTTTTGTCCGTCTTTCCCGTAATACTTAGCGGTAGACGCATATAAAAACTGAAGATCTAGTGTTTCTTTCAGCTTTCGGTATATATTGTCTGCCGGAACACGGTCGGACAATTGGAAATTGGTAAAGAGTTTCTCTTGATAGTGCTTCTTTCCTTGCATGACGTTAAGATACTAAAAATCAATATCTTAACATAAATTATTGCGAAATAGTTGACGAGTTGTGCAACAGCCACTCCAGCCTTGTGGCCGCATGCAAGATATTGAATATGCAAATCCCGGATGTAAGCTTCATCCGGGATTAGTATTTTTAACGGATGAGCCGCAATTATAAATTCAGAAATCTGGAAGGATTATATTTTGTTAGTTTTGCCACTGTTTTTGGGGTAGATGTTTTTGTAAGGATGCTATATTTTGATTGCTTAACATAGTGATGTCCTAAAGGCATGGCGCATACTTAGCATGCGGGTCACAAGGCAAGAGCCTTGCGACAGCGGGGGTGGTTTTTGGGCTGCCGGATTGATAACGATCAGGAACCCGTCGCTCTGGACTCTGACAGAACGGGTGGCAGCTTCGCAATAGACCCGTGAATAAGACCTGGTGTAGTATGAGTGGATAGCCTGGCGCCCCCCAGCTACCGCAAGGTCTTTTCGCTGCCCCAGCTACCGCAAGGTCTTTTCGCTGCCGCAAGGCTCCAGCCTTGTGGCCCGCATGCAAGGTATTGCAAATGCAAATCCCGGATGTACGTTTCACCCGGGATTTTGTATTTTTAACGTATGAGCCGCAATTATAAATTCAGAAATCCGGAAGGATTATATTTTGTTAGTTTTGCCACTGTTTTTTGGGTAGATGTTTTTGTAAGGATGTAATATTTTGATTGTCTAACATATCGCAGTCCTAAAGACATGGCGCATACTTAGCATGCGGGTCACAAGGCAGGAGCCTTGCGACAGCGGGGGGATGCAAAAAAGATAATCGAAGGATACAACGTTAAATTTTAAAATGTGAAAACGTCAAGGCTCATATTAATTGGTTTTATTATTACTTTTTTTGCATTTTCATGTAAAAGAAGTAATGAAAGAAATGCATTGTCCTTTAAAAACAAATTTAAAGATGTACAGGACTCTTTGTTTCGAATGGAAATGTTACTGTCGAAACTTCCAAAAAGAGAGGATAATCGAAATACAAACTACAAATTGCAAGAAGATGGGTTATACGTTAATGATATTCCGATAGAAAAAGCCACTTCTGCATCTTATCGCCTCTCTAAGATTTACACAGCCCCGGAAATACGGGAAATTTTAGTGCTTTCAGATTATTTAAATAAAAACTTTGTATCAAGTGCCTATTTTGATGAAGTTGATGGTATATGGAGATTTATTTATAAATCTGTTCCTAACAATTATAATGAAGTAAGGGATATTTGCTTAGCACATAGGTCAGGATCGTTCATCACTTCAAACGATACGATCTTAGAACACAAGGGTCAGCTATATTTACTAGCACCGAAAGATGCAGACGTCGATAGATAGACTCTGCCCTTGTTGGAGTTGTCTCGATAGGTGTTCGGAAGATTACTATTTATCCCCATAAGTGGATAATTTAGCTTACCTTTTTTAGCGCAGGTCTTGTGTTGTGGATTGTGCAATGGCTGACCTGTGCTTTACGATGCATTCCGCCGCTCAACACTTGCGCCAAAGTGGGCAATATTTATTAACCCGGAGAGCCGACCCGGATAAAGTGGGCGCGGCATCGTCATCGCCTTTACAATGGGCAATGAGAACAGGATACCACCATATCGAAGAAATTTTGGTGAAAGCCGGTGCGAGGGCATAAGTCAGCGTGATGGTAAAATAAACCGGCAACCCGTTCTCCAATCCCCGTTGTCCGAAGTCAATGACATTCGGACAACGGAAAACTCTGTGTGCAGCAAAGGGACTAAGAGATTTAAATTACAATAAGGTTTAGGTTTTAAAACTACCAACAGGTGAGTTAGCTTTAACATCGCCTTTTAGTTTATGATGCTAAATTAGCGTTAACCTTCTGCCTCTGCAATACTGAAAAAGTGGTATATTAAATCGAGCGGAATTTATTAATAGCTTCTACCTTATTTTGTACCTGGAGCTTGATATACGTATTACGAATGTGTTTTTTTACGGTGCCTGTAGTAATTTCAAGGCGATCGGCAATTTCTTTGTACTGCAGGCCGCGAGCCAGGTGGTTAAGAACTTCTACCTCCCGTTCTGTCAGGTTTTCGGCGGCAACGGCGGCTGGTTTTGCCGCAGCAGTATTGAATGACGCTATCACCCTGCGCGAGATATAGGCGCTCATGGGCGAGCCGCCTGCCGCAATTTCGGTAATCGCATTTCGGATCTCTTCGGCCGATGATTCTTTGAGTAAGTAGCCTGTTGCCCCGCTCTTTAACGATTCAAAAATATTGGTATTGTCATCGTTTATGGTACATACCATGAATTCGGTACCCGGCAGCAGCGGCTTGGCCCGCCGTATAAATTCAATGCCCGACATACCTTCCAGGTTTATATCAACTATAAAGATATCCGCTTTAAGCTCGTTAATTTTCTTTAATAAAGTTTCGGCGTTGGCGTATGATCCCATCAGGCTTACTCCGCTCATGTCATGAATAATCTGTTCAAGCCCCCGCCGGTAATGTAAATTATCCTCTAACAAAACTATCTGGATCATGCTTGCAGTATTATGAAATGCTAATATCCTAAATTATCCCCGCTTTATCCTTACCGCCATCATCTAAAGGTTCAGTTTAAGGCTGATGGATGTACCTTTGCCCGGTGCTGTGTTAATTTTCAATTCGGCGTTCAACCTTTTTGCACGTGCATAAATGTTACGGATGCCCATGGTTTCGTGCCTGCGCGTATCGGGATCAAAGCCCCGGCCGTCGTCACGGATGCTGATATGCAGCCGGCTTTTGTAAAGGCTGATTGCCAGGAACGCGTTTTGTGCCTCCGAATGTTTAACTATATTATTTAAAACTTCTTTTATAAGCAGGTACACCTGCCGCCTTTTTTCGCCACTGATGGAAGTTGCGGTTTCGCCAACCGAGGTATTTTCGTGAAGGCGGATGCTGCTGGCTTCAAAAATCTTAACAGCCTGTTTATGAATAAAATTAACCAGGTTGCTTACCTCGTCGTTTTCGGCATCAAGGCTCCAGATAATTAGCCTCATCTGGGTAGATATATCGGTGATAGCCTCATGAATGGCGTCTATCTCCTTAAAAGCAGGCTGATTGGCCACTTTCCGGCTCAGCAACTCGGTTCGCAGCTTGATGCCCGATATGCTTGCCCCCAGATCGTCATGCACCTCGCTGCTGATGCGCTGGCGTTCACGCTGCAGGGCAAGCTCGCTTTCATAGTCCTTTTTTTGTAAGCCGATGATGGACAGGTAATATTTGCGCACCAGTAAAAAAACAATAACTATAGCGCCTATAACAGCTATAGCCTGCAGCCATAGCTGCTGATACCATAAAGGAATAACGTTAAACTGAAAAACAAGCGATGGGCTCAGCTGGTTAAAGCGGTCGGCAGCCACTGCTTCCAGCTCATAGTGTCCGGGGGGTAACAGATCAAACCGTTTTTCGCCGGACGGCGCAATGCTCCAGTTTTTATCAACCCCCCTGAGTCTGAACCGGTATTGTATTTTACCCATGCTTTTGTAGGATAGGGCAACGCAGTTAAATACAACAGGCTGGCCGTAAGTAAAGTTATCTTGTTTTCCCGGTATCCCGTCGTTAATCATTACCGGCCGGGGCAGGTTGGCGTTCCCTAAATTTTGAGTAACCGCTATGCCCTGATCAGTGGCTATATAATAATCACGACCGTTCTGTACAACATCGGAAACGTTATCTGACGGCAGCCCGTTGCTGGTGTTTAGCAGGCTTACCCGGTAATTTTGATAATTATTACTAAAGCTAATAACGCTTGCGCCGTTAGCGGTACAGGCCCATAAGGTATTGGCATCCGTCCATACC
>NZ_JBFUKF010000444.1:0-4015 GCF_056400985.1 Mucilaginibacter sp. P4_G9
ACCTATAACCAGCCGGCAAGGTTAGACCTTTTTTCCGAAAACCTGTTTTACCACGAGGTATCGGTAAATAACTATCCCTTGTTTGATTTTCCACCCTATGAGCTGGCGCTGGCCAGCAGGCTGGTTGATGTGGTACGCTTTGAAAAACTGGATGTGCTGCACGTACACTATGCTATTCCGCATGCTTCGGCGGCGTTTATGGCCAAGCAGATCCTCATGACTTACGGCATATATATCCCTGTAGTTACCACCCTGCACGGCACGGATATTACGCTGGTTGGTAAAGACCATACCTTTAAACCGGTGGTTACCTTCTCTATCAATAAATCCGACGGCGTAACCGCAGTATCCGAAAACCTGCGCGAAGACACCTATAAGTTTTTTGAGATCGAGAACGATATTAAGGTAATCCCGAACTTTATCGATCTGAATCGTTTCAGCCTTAAAGCCAAAGACCATTTCAAAAGAGCAATAGCGCCGTTCGGCGAAAAAATATTGGTACATACCTCCAACTTCCGCAAGGTAAAACGTACCGAGGATGTGGTGAAAATATTTGCCAAGGTTATTAAAACCATCCCATCAAAGCTCCTCATGGTAGGCGATGGGCCGGAACGCTCTGGCTGCGAGCAATTGTGCCGCGACCTTGGTGTTACCGATAACGTACGCTTTTTAGGTAAGCAGGATGCCATTGAAGAGATCCTGTCGGTAGCCGACCTGTTCCTGATGCCATCGCAATCAGAAAGTTTTGGTTTGGCAGCCTTAGAGGCTATGGCCTGCAAGGTGCCCGTGATAAGCAGTAACGCCGGTGGTTTGCCCGAGCTGAATGTTGAAGGTGAAACCGGGTTCCTGCGCGATGTGGGCGATGTAGAGGGTATGGGTGAAAGAGCGATCTACATCCTTGAAGATGAAGCCCGCCTGGAAACTTTTAAAGAAAACGCCCTTGCCCGCGCCAAGCTGTTCGACCTGGCTACTATACTGCCGCTTTACGAAAACTACTACATGGAAGTAATTGAAAAGTGTAAGGATAAGGTATAGCCTCCCAAGAAATTAACCAGTCACGAGTACCCACCAGTTGGAAAAAGCAGTAATGACAATGCGGCAAATGGGGCTGTTGTAGAGACGCATAATTGCGTCTCCCGCAGGATATTCAGGATTTGCAAGGCCGATTTGCAAGATCAATTTGCATGTTTGATTTGCACGCGGGAGACGCAATTATGCGTCTCTACGTTGAAAACCTAAAAAATATATTTGATAATCAGTAGCTTACAACTATGTCATTGCGAGCGCAGCGCGGCAATCGCGAACTGTACAGGTCCACTCTGCATAGTATGCGATTGCCTCGTACCTACCAACAACGTGTTTGCAAAAAACCTTTTAAAACGGCATTTCCCTTCAGCATTTCGCGAAATTTTACCACTCGCAATAACCAGTAGTTTATATGAATTGTGACAATCTTCTTATTTAAAATAATCTGCATATCTGCACATTTGAAATTTGCACATCTGAAACCTGCATCATTGTAACAATCTTCTTATTTAAAATAATCTGCACACCTGTATAGCTGAAACCTGTGCATCTGTCATCCTAATTTTGCACATTTGCAAAAACTATTTTGTACAATGAAAGAAGGGCTTAAAATTGCCATTGGTGCCGATCATGCCGGCTTTGATTATAAACAGGCTTTATCAGCAGATATTCCTGCAGATCAGCTAACAGATTTTGGAACTTATTCAGGCGCCTCTGTTGATTATCCCGATTTTGCACATCCCGTAGCATCGGCAGTTGAAAACGGTGAGTGCGACCTGGGCGTGCTGGTTTGCGGCAGCGCCAACGGTGTTGCTATAACCGCCAACAAGCACCAGGGAATCCGCGCTGCCATTTGCTGGAACGAGGAACTGGCTGTACTGGCCCGGAGCCACAATAATGCCAACATAGTATGTATCCCGGCCCGTTTTATCAGCATTGATGAGGCCAAAAAAATAATAAATGCATTTTTTAATACCAGCTTTGAAGGCGGCAGGCACGCCACAAGGGTAGGGAAAATGGCTTGTTGAGAAAAAGGACAAAAGATTTTTGGACAAAGGAGCAAGGACAGGGAGAAAAAGTTTGAGGCAAACCTAAAGCCGCCATACCCCCCCTCCCCAATGACTACTGACTAATGACCATTGACTACTGACTACTGACTACTGACTACTGACTAAAAAGGAACTGACTAAATTAATTATCATACATGAAGAAAATTACATTACTTACGTTTTCTGCAGCCATTGCGGTAAGTGCTTGTGCACAGCAAAATCCCACTGCAATGAAGTACGCCAAGCTGATCAGCGCCGAGGATGCAAAAAGGCACCTGAGCATTTTAGCATCAGATGAATTTGAAGGCCGCGAAACCGGCAAACCCGGTGCCGAAAAAGCAGCCAATTACATTGCCGCCGAATTTAAAAAATTAGGCTTACAGGCCCCTGTAAAAGGCTCGTACTTTTATGATGTACCGTTGGAGCAAAATGCTTTAAAGGTATCGGCATTTACTGTTAATGGAAAATCATTTGTATTAGGACAGGATTTCTTTCCAAATGGCACAGTTCCGGATAATAGCATCAAAGCCGGTGATGTTGTATTTGTTGGTTTTGGTACCGATAGCGAACTGGGAACCACTGATTTAACAGGCAAAGTTGTGCTATGGATCAACGAGGATAAACCAGTGGCGGGTAAGGCTGCAAATACAGCTGTACGCATGAGTACGGCACGCCTGCAGGTATTAAAAAACCTGCAAAGCAAAAATCCTTCAATTATTTTGGCGGCTAATGGCGAACTGTCGAGTTTGCTTAAGCGTTTTGGTAAAAGTATTGCAAGCCCGCGCTTAACCATTAAGGAAGGTCCTGCAGCTTCTAAAGCTGTTGGTGTATTACATATAAGCACCGCTATTGCTGATGAGTTGGTAAAATCAATCGGTAAAACTTATGCTGAATTAAAAGCTGCAGCTGCAACTACTCCGGTTGTAACCGCTAAAGCAGATTTTGTGGCTGATTACGCCAACGACCATACCGATGTTAAAGCGGTTGATGTATTAGGATATATGCCCGGTACCGACTTGAAAGATGAAGTATTGGTATTTTCGGCCCATTATGATCACATCGGTTTGGAAACCGACCCCAATGCAAAAGACAAAATAAATAACGGCGCAGATGACGATGGATCTGGTACTACCGGGATTCTTGAAATTGCCCGTGCATTTTCACAGGCCAAAAAAGATGGTCACGGTCCGCGGCGCAGCGTTTTATTTTTAGGCAATGTGGGCGAAGAAAAAGGCCTGTTAGGTTCTGAATACTATACCGATCATCCGGTGTATCCCTTGGCTAATACGATTACCGACCTGAATGTTGATATGATAGGTCGTGTGGGTGAAGAGTATGTTGGCAAACCCGATTCTGCAAATTATGTATATTCAATAGGTTCGGCCATGTTGAGCAAAGACCTGCATGATATTGGCGAAAAAGCGAATGATACCTACACTAAACTTAAACTGGATTACAAATATGACGATCCTAATGATCCTAACAGGTTTTACTATCGCAGCGATCATTACAACTTTGCTAAACACGGTGTACCAATTATATTTTACTTCAACGGTGTGCATGCCGATTACCATCAGCCAGGCGATGAGGTAAGTAAGATCAACTTTCCGTTATTGGCAAAACGTGCGCAGCTTGTATTTTATACCGGCTGGGAATTAGCCAACAGGGATAAAAAACCAGCGCTCGACGTGGTGCCTTCTAAATAAGGTGAATGGTTGATTGAGTTTGACCAAAAGACGAATTTTAATGCAGGGGCGCAAATTTGCGCCCCTTTTTTGTAGTATATAAGATGCAGATATGCGTCTCCTACAAAAAAAAACCTAAATTCGCATATATGGGTAGCACTGCCGAAGAGTTCTTGGTTGCCTCGGAAGAAAAGGCATTTGATGTTGATCACCGCCGTATTATCAATAACAGTATTGATAAGTACAGCGCGGCGG
>NZ_JBFUKF010000445.1:0-4007 GCF_056400985.1 Mucilaginibacter sp. P4_G9
ATATATAGCAGGCTAAAGCTGTGTACTGCTTAAAGTAAGGTATTTTTTAATGATATAGAATTTCAGTTTAAAAAATAGCTTAATGTCGAGGCTTAAAAACTTTTTATTTTTCCAAAGCATTTTAAATGCAGTTGTAATAGGATAGTTGAACTTGATTAGTTGATCAATGAAATTTTTAAAAGTATTTTTTTCTATATAAACAACCTCGTGGGGCGTAAGTGCTCCAACATCTTTAGGCAAATATTTGTTCCATTTGTCATGAAGTTTTAAATTTTCCTTCATCCAGGTTTGGTCGTAAACGCCTTCAGAAAAATGATCAAGTAGCATATCATAACTAACAGCCACCTTATACTTTTGACCCACCGATAAAGAGAAATCAATGTCATAACCGTGAAATTTTTTGAAAGTGATTTCGTCAAACATAATTTCTTCGGCTATACTTTTAGTTGTCATCATAAATACGCCATCAACGCAAGCCACTTCTGCCAGGTTTTGATTATTGGGGTTATGATAAACATGTTTTGACAGCTTTTTTTTATGCTTATATGATTGGATAATATTGGTGTATGTGGTATTTATTCCTGCCCCTCCCCAACCAGACGGACTTATTGGTTTATAACTGCTGCCCGCGATACCTACTAAACCTAATGATGGGTCGTTATAAAAAAGACCTTTAAGTTTTTGGCCCCAATTATGGGTCTTTATTAACACATCTTCATGCATGAAGCATAAAATATCATATTGAGCTTTGAAAATGCTTTGGTTATAAACTTGGCATATACCCATTTCGCCGTTGCTGTTGTTGGTTGAAATTATTTCGTAAGGAACCCCGATTGTAGCTGCAATATTATCTCTTACCTGTTTAAGATGAGCACTATTTGCAGATGAAATAATAATTGAGATCATTATTAATTAATTGTTTTTGACAAAAGCAGTTCAGTAATATAACGAATAATTATCGCTTTTAATACAATAATCATTCCTAACATTAGCATTACGTGTAGTTTTGTTAATTCGATACAGCGATGATATTGAAAATATGGTAAAATAAGCCCTTGAATGATTTTAAATGGAGAGAATGGCTTTAGCTGATCTTTTATATCTGGGGTAATTAAACTTTTGCTGCACCTTAGTAAAATAATGAATAGTTTTTGCTGCATTATCATCAGAACACCTATATTTAAAAACTAATTTAAACTATTCAATTAATCAATTTTAACGGTACCTGTTGATGTGATAAAGTGCTATGCAAATACCAAAATATACATTTTTTGTCCCGGGGGATTTGCAACAGGTGGCCCCGAAGCACTGCATCAATTAGGAGCACAACTTATATCATTGGGCTTTGATGCTTATATGTATTACTATTCTCCCGCACCCGATTCAGGCGATTTGGTGCATAACAACTATAAAAAATATAATGTGCCGGTAGCGGGGGAACCCGAGAATGAGCCGCAACACATCATTATATTACCAGAAACCTATTTAATACCCATTTTTGAATACAATTATCACAGGATAAGGAAAATAATCTGGTGGTTAAGCGTAAATAACTATTACATTACGCAGCAGTATATAGTGGATAGTATAAAACACAAAAAGTTTTTTAAGCTTCGTACTTACTTTGGCAGTTTCCGCATAGCGTCATTCAGCAAGCTCAGACGTCGCCAAATTCAGCACATCAGCCACTCTTATTATTCGCAGGTGCATCTGCTCGAGAATGGCGTAAAACCTGCAGGGCGAATTTCTGATTATATGAACAACGAGTTTTTTGATGGCGTTGATGAAAGTATCGCCAAAGAAAATATCATTATTTACAACCCGGTTAAAAATGATGAGTTTTTGGACCAGATCATCAGTTTAACCCCAACTTTAAATTGGATACCTATAAAAGGCATGATACCGACACAGGTAGCTGACTTGATGAACAAGGCAAAATTATATGTAGATTTTGGCTACCACCCTGGCAAGGAGCGCATGCCGCGCGAAGCCTGTATTATGCGCTGTTGCATGATAGTTGGCAAAAACGGTTCTGCGGCGTATACAGAAGACATGCCCATCCCCGAACGATACCGGTTTGATAAAAGTGCGGATCTGATTCCCGAAATTATCACACGAATTAACGAATGCCTTGGCAGTTATGAAACCCTGGTAACAGATTTTGAACCTTACAGGAAGGTGCTTTACCGCGAGGAGCAGGAGTTTAAAAATGATGTACAAAAAGTATTTGTAAGGGCATAAAAAAAGCCACCTGGCAATCCCGAATGGCTTTTTAAAGTGTTTTAGCAGCTGCCTTTACTGAAACTTAAATCCCAACCCAACCTGCCAAACCTGGTTGCGGTAATCGGGCAGGTATGAATCATTGTCGGGATGATTGGCCGATAGGTCGATATTATATCTTGCCCTCAGTTCTACATTCCTGGCAACATCAACACTTAAGCCTATAACGCCGCTTACATTGGTTTGGTCGCCGCGGTTATTATAAAAATGTTCGTAGTCGGTAACAAAATCGGTTTGATACGTGTTATTGGTTGATGTTAAAAAATTAATCGAAGGGCCTACCAGGAAGTTAAAGTTTGGTGCAAGCTTAACTTTTAACAGCAACGGCACATCAATGTAATTGGTACGCTGTGTAAACCTGCCATATTCGGTATTTGCGGCATATCCCTTGCCTGAATACATAATCTCGGGGGCAAACGATAACGGGTAAACAATAGGAATATCCAACGTTAAACCTGCATGAAACCCGGCTATGGCATCGGTACTGAAATTAGAATCATACGCATCAATGGTGTTCGAGATATTTAAACCGGCTGCTAAGCCAACTTTTACACGGTAAAAGTCATTGTCCTGGCGGCGGAACCTTTCGCGTCTTTCATCCCTATGTGGTGGTCTGCGGCGCGGAGGCCCATAATATCGCTGCGCACTGGCGGTGTATGCTGTAAATAAGCATAAGGCTAAAAAGATAAATTTTTTCATTTTATAGTTGTTTTTAAAGGTAATGAAGCTACCATGAGCGTTGTTTTAATTTTTGCTCATGATGTATTCATGATTAGTTTGTTTTATATCCATAGAGTAAAAATTAAGCCAAAGGTTTATTACAGGGTTTAATTTTTGTAATAATTGCATGCCAATCAATCTGCCAAAACAACATTTATACTACATTTGGAAATGCCAAAATTGAAAACCAGTTATTGTTTTATCTTAATTATCACCCTTAATTTTATTGCTGTAAATGCTTTTGCACAAAAGGAAAGCTATATAGAGAGTTTAAATAAGCAAAACCACTGGGTCGATTCGGTTTACAAAAAGCTGAGCAAAAAGCATCGCGTTGCGCAGCTGCTTTTTGTACGGGCACATACTAATAAGGGCCAGGCTTACGAAGATTCGGTAGCCAAGGTGATCAAAAAACAGCAAATCGGCGGCCTTGTATTTTTCCAGGGTGGCCCCGGCAGGCAGGTTAACCTCACCAATAAATACCAGCAACTGGCAAAAGTGCCCTTACTGATAGCCATGGATGGCGAATGGGGCCTGGGGATGCGTTTGGACTCCACTATATCATACCCCTACCAGATGACCCTGGGCGCCATACAGGATAATAACCTGGTATACAAAATGGGACAGCAGGTAGCCTATGATTTCAAGCGGATAGGTGCCCAGATAAATTTAGGCCCCGATATGGATGTAAACAATAACCCCAACAATCCGGTGATCAATTACCGGTCCTTTGGCGACAATATGTACAATGTGGCCAAAAAAGGCATTGCTTATTTTAAAGGTATGCAGGATGCAGGTTTACTCACCACAGCCAAGCATTTCCCCGGCCATGGCGATACCAATGTGGATTCGCATTTTGATTTGCCGCTGTTGCCTTACAGTCGCGGCAGGTTAGATTCATTGGAAGAATATCCTTTCCGCGAGGCCATCAACGCCGGCATTAGCGGTGTGATGATAGCACACATGAGTATCCCCGCGCTGGATAGCACCACACATTTACCGTCAACCCT
>NZ_JBFUKF010000446.1:0-3971 GCF_056400985.1 Mucilaginibacter sp. P4_G9
GGGTGATATTGGTTTATAAAGTGATAGAAAATCAATCGGTATAACTTGCACACAAGTTAATTATTATTTATAAAATAAATATTGATTTATAAAAAATATATTAATAGTTTATTTTGAAAATATTGGCCATGGGCTTTGTAACAAAGCAGTGGGAATCCATAATCCGGTAGTGCCGAGGTTGTCCTTTTTATTTTATTCAATTATTTTTAAACAATAATCATTTAATATGAAAACACGTCTACTTATAGCTGTTTGCTTTTTACTTTCGGCTTGCTGTCTGCAGGCTCAGCCTAAAGGCCCTGATGCTGATTATGTAAAAGCCAATTACAGTAAATATGAGTACCAGGTGCCCATGCGCGATGGCAAAAAGCTGTTCACATCGGTATATGTACCAAAAGATCAAACCAAAAAATACCCGGTTATGATGGATAGAACGCCCTACAGTGTTGCCCCTTATGGTGCTGATGCTTATAAAGGCAGTTTAGGCCCATCATCGTTGTTTGTGCACGATGGTTACATTTTTGTTTACCAGGATGTGCGCGGTCGTTGGATGAGCGAGGGCATCTACGAGGAAATGACACCTGAAAAAGAAGTTCATAAAACCAAAAACGATGTGGATGAAGGTACCGATACCTACGATACCATCAATTGGCTGCTAAAAAATGTGCCTAACAATAATGGTAAGGTTGGCGTATGGGGCATTTCATATCCCGGTTTTTATACTACAACAGCGCTGCTGAGTCGTCACCCTGCATTGGTAGCTGCATCTCCGCAGGCGCCTATTGCCGATCTTTACCGGGATGACGCTTTCCATAATGGCGCATTTATGCTGGTGGCCAATTTTGGTTTTTACCCGGGCTTTACCAACAGGCAGGACGATAAGCCAACCCAGCGTCGCGGATCGCGATTTGATGCCGGTACCGAAGATGGCTACGATTTTTTCCTGCGGATGGGTTCGGTAAAAAACTCAAACGATAAATATTATAAAGATACCATCCGTTTATGGAACGAGATGCTTGATCATCCCAATTATGATCAGCATTGGAAGGATCGAAATGTACTTTATCACCTGCACGATATTAAAACCGCGGTACTGGTTACCGGAGGATGGTACGATGCCGAGGACCTGTACGGCGCAATCAATACTTACAAAACGTTGGTTAAGGAAAACCCTAGAACCCCGGTTTACTTTACCATGGGCCCCTGGGTACATGGCGGCYGGGCACGTGGTGATGGCGACCATTTAGGCGATGTTAGTTTTGGCGGCCCCACAGGTCCGTTCTACCGTGAAAAAATTGAGTTCGCTTTTTTTAGTCACTATTTAAAAGGGACCGATTTGAACCTGGAGCCAATATCAACCTTTGAAACCGGTGTTAACCAATGGAGAACCTATAAAACATGGCCGCCAAAAGAGGCCCGTGAAAAGAATTTATACCTGCTGCCCGGTGGCAAAGTATCATTTGATGCTCCTGCTACAGGTGAAAGCTTTGATGAATTTGTATCAGACCCCAATAAGCCTGTGCCATTCATCAATACCATTGATAACGGCATGAAACGTGAATACATGACGGGCGACCAGCGTTTTGCTTCGCAAAGGCCGGATGTTTTAACCTACGAAACAGGCATATTGAACAAGGACATTACCCTTGCCGGAAACATCTGGGCCAACCTTAAAGTATCAACCACGGGTACCGATGCTGATTGGGTGGTTAAGGTTATTGATGTATACCCCGATTCAACCAAAAACAATAAGTTTACCGGTAAGGAAGTTTACCTGTCTGGTTACCAGCAAATGGTACGCAGCGAGGCTATGCGTGGTAAATTTCGCAACGGCTTTGATAAACCGGAGCCATTTGTGCCAGGCAAAATAACCCCGGTTAACTTTGAGCTGCAGGATGTGCTGCATACTTTCAAAAAAGGGCATAGGCTAATGGTACAGGTACAAAGCACCTGGTTTCCGCTTATCGACAGGAATACCCAACAGTTCCAGGACATTATGAAAGCTAAAGACACCGACTTTAAAAAGGCCACCCACAAGGTATACACCTCCAAAAATGAACCGAGCTTTTTGAAAGTTAGGGTGATAGAATAATACTTGTTTTATTGTTAAAAGTATTGAAATAGTAAAGATTAGGGGGTAATCTGTAGCATTCATCCCACGTAAGCCGTAATAGTATAAAACCACCGTTATGACCAGGAAGATATTATTGCTGCTGCTTGTTACAGTTTGCTTATCGTGTAAAAAAAACCATCAAAAACCAGGCTGTTCCATAAGTGTGTGTACCCAGGAATTTGCAAGCATAGGTATACGTTTTGTAAATAAAGCAGGCGGTGCCGTAACGGTAACAAATTTTACAGCCAAAAACTTAAGAAACGATTCATTGATTGTTGCAGATGGAGATATCGACCCGGGTTTTTCGCCTGGATTCAAAACAATTGCAACTGATAATAACCTGGAAGAATTTTCAACCGGGGGCGACAACGTACGGGTCTCGGCAACCAATCCAGCGACCGACCAAACCAAAACCGCCATTGTAAAAATAGCGGGAGGATGCGCGTGCCATATCAGTAAAATTTCCGGACCGGATACGGTAGTTTTTGATTAGATCTGATACCGCTTATATACGTGTTAAAAGCACCGGCGAACCATTGGCATTCACCTGGTACAATACATAGTTGCTCCCGTTGTCATTCATTGCCTTTACCATGTGTTTTTTACCGTTCTGTGTTACACTAACTTTCTTCCATTCAGTAGGTACATACGTTTTCATTGTTAGTGGTATATTATAAAACCCTTTATTTAACGGTTGGCTTACGCTTACCGTTATGCGCCCGTTTTTTAAATCCGATTGTACTTTCGCGCTTTGCCTTTCGCGCATGTATTTGGTAACATCGGCAAAGGTGGCCACCCAAAGCTTATCTTCGTGGTTTTTGATGTAGGTAAAATATTCAGTCAGTTCGGTAGCTGGCAGGGCTTCCCAGCCAATGCCTTCCACACCATGGTGGGTAAGCACCAGCCAGGTATCATGCCGGTTTATGGTAGTATCAACCCAGGCTTTCATCAGGGGCAGTGTTGTTTTGGTGGTTGCCCCGCGCTGGTACTGTACATACGCTTTATCAGTGTTGCCCGGCGTATCCTTACTGCCCCGGCTAATCTCTTTAAGCCATGGCTCGGGCATGCGGTTACGCAGGGCGGGGTAAACCTTGCTTAAGTATTCCACTACACGGTCATTCTCAGTGCCAAACGGGCCCTCGGCGCTAAAGGTATAACGCATACCTAAATGATTTAAAATATCCAGCCGGCTTTTCTCCATTTCGTACATGATGTTTGGTTCATCAAGCGCGGCCAGGCGGGGGTGGGTTATCATATGGCTGGCAAACTCATGCCCCTGGGCTGCGTACTTTTTAATTTCGGTCCAGGTAGTACCGTGCGCATCGTTGTACTCGGTATTATGCTCTATACCCTGCTTAAAATCGCCATGGCGTACTTTACTGTACAGTTCATCTATCACTTTATAGGCGGCTTCGGGTTTGTTATCATCTATTAACGATCCGGCTTTGTAATGATAATCAAGTGCGCCCACCAATCCTAAATAACCCGCAGCCGAAGCCCGCTCATAAAAATTGCTTYTATTGGTGGGAATGGCAGCTGTTTCGGCTATGATCTCTTTTACCGGCCTGCCAATAAATTTACCATGATACTGCGATCCTGGAATCTGGCCGGTGATGATGAAAAAAGTCCCTTTTATATGGAGTTTATTCAAAATAGGCAGAGCTATTTTAAACTGGTTGACAGAGCCATCATCCCAGGTAATGGACACCGCGCCATTGCGATTATATTGCCAGCGGGTGATCTCCGTTTTGCCTGGCTGTGCATTTAAATGGCTTGCAAACGCCAGCATAACTAAAAAAACAGGCAGTGTTTTTTTCATAAAAACAGGTTTATAAGGCTAATATAATTACATCTGCAG
>NZ_JBFUKF010000447.1:0-3966 GCF_056400985.1 Mucilaginibacter sp. P4_G9
GTTTAAATAGCACAACACAGACAGGACAAAATGAAAATACGCTACTAAAAGAAGAGCATTCACATCCAGGCTTCAATCCACGAAAGCTATGAATAATTTATAATGCTCTGGCAGGTCTTCTGACTTACTCCCCTTTGTTCTGTCTTCCCGTCCGGTTTTACCCGAACAGTGACTTTAAGAATGAACTATGGTTATGGAGCTTACAGCTGCGGGACAGTTCCGGATTTACACCGTATTCCCTTTTAATTCTTTGATGATATCCTATCAAAGAAACCTAAAGCGGTGCAAAAGTACAACAACTATTAATAACCACAACTAAACATCTGTATATTTATGCTGATGAAAACGTATTGCACTTTGTTATTTTTGATGATGATTGGTTTAATAAGCTTTGCCCAACAACCCGATACACTGTTCCTAAAAAAACTTTTACAAGCTCAGCCCGAACTGTTTAAAGGCATACTCGATCACCCAACCCAAAACGAAGTCCAGATCCTTTACACACAAATTGATCGGGACAAAAACAACATCCCTCATTTTAAATCATATAGTTACCGGCTTAAGCCTAACCGGTATTTTTACCCGGCAAGTACTGTAAAGCTGCCAACAGCTATTTTCACGCTCGAGAAATTGAATGAGCTGAAAATTAAAGGCTTAACAAAACAATCTGTAATGATAACTGATAGTGCCTTTACCGGGCAAACTAAAGTTAAAACGGATACTTCATCTGCAAACGGACTTCCATCAATTGAAAACTACATCAAAAAGATCCTGCTGGTAAGTGATAATGATGCCTATAACAGGCTATATGAATTTGTTGGTCGCGGAGAAATCAACAAAAAACTTAAAAAATATAATTTAAACAATACCCGTATCATTGGCAGGCTTGCTATCGGCGATACCGGGGAAGGCACTAAACATACCAATCCGGTTGATTTTTATAATGATGCTCAATTGGTTTATCACAAACCGGCGCTTTATGATAGCACCGAATATCCTATGCAGTTAGAAAACATGATACAAGGTAAGGGCTACCTGGATAAGGATGATAAACTGGTAATGCAGCCGTTCAGCTTTGCCGAAAAGAACGTTTACACCATTACCGACCAGCAGATGGTATTAAAACGGCTTCTTTTTCCAGAAGTTTTCCCTAAAGCACAGCGCTTTAACTTAACCGCAGCAGATTATCAATTCATTTATCGTTACATGAGCATGTTTCCCACCGAAAGTGTAAAGCCAACCTACAACCGACACGAATACTACCCAACTGTGAGTAAGCTTTTGTTTTACGGCGCCGATAGCACAGTAGTACCCAATGCCGATATCAGGATCTTTAACAAATATGGCGACAGTTATGGATACGATATTGATAATGCCTACATTGTAGATTTTAAAAACAAAGTTGAGTTTATGCTTACAGCGGTAGTGCAATCAAACGAGGATGGGATCCTTAATGATAACAAGTACGGGTATACAACCGTTTGCCTTCCTTTCCTGAAAAACCTTGGGCAGGTAATTTATAAATACGAACTACAAAGAGTAAAAAAACGCTTACCAGATTTAACCAAATTTAAATTTAATTACGATAAGGTTAAATAAAGTTCAATTAACAAAAACTTAGCCCGCTATATACTGTTTAGTTTTTACACCCAATTAAATAACACTATGGCAACTACATTAGTTAAATATACCGATAACTACCCGGTACTTTACGGCGACGACAGGGTAAACCTGAACTGGCCCGAACGTTATACATCTATCGTTGGAGGCGTAAAACTGGGATGGTCGGGTTTTAAGCATATCTTTTCGAACCCATTTGCAAGCATATTAAAAATAGGCGCCAGCGGGTATCTTTTAAACCGCGGTATTACCGGCCATTGCGAATTGTATAAGCGAATTGGCAAATTATCAACCAATCCTATTAACATCAATATCCGGTCTTCATTTACCGTTAATCAGCCCAGGCACAAGGTTTACAATTTTTGGCGCAAGTTTGATAACCTCCCCCTGTTTATGAAACACCTGGAAAGTGTTGAGGTCATCGACTCAAAGTATTCTTATTGGGTATTAAAGCTCCCTGCTGATGTAGCAACCGTTAGCTGGCATGCAGAAATTGTAAAAGACGAACCCAACGAAATGATAGGCTGGAGTTCGCTACCCGAGTCTACAATTAATAATGCAGGCAAAGTGCGTTTCCAGGACACCATTGATGGTACCGGAACCATTGTAGATATTGTGATTAGCTACCAGCCGCCGGCAGGTGGGTTGGGCGCCGGCCTTGCTAAGGTATTAAACCCTTTATTTAAAAAGATGGTTGATAAAGACGTGCAAAATTTTAAACAGTATATGGATATTGATAACGGCCCCGAGTTTTTCCTGGACAACAAAGAGGAACCCATTATTGTAATATCATAGGCTGAGATTAAAAATGGATCCCACAAAAAAACCGCCTGGTAATTAGTCACCAGGCGGTTTTTATTTTAATTCGTCGAGAACAGGTCTCAGCAAATTATATTATTTTACTGCATCAATCACGGCTTTGAAAGCATCAGGATGATTCATTGCTAAATCAGCTAATACTTTACGGTTTAAACCGATTTCTTTTGCTGCTAATTTACCTATTAATTGAGAGTAAGAAATTCCGTGCTGACGGGCACCTGCGTTAATACGCTGGATCCATAAAGCTCTGAATTCTCTTTTCTTGGTTTTACGGTCACGATAAGCGTACTGTAAACCTTTTTCAACTGTGTTTTTTGCAACGGTATAAACCTTGCTGCGTGAACCCCAATAACCTTTGGCGAGGTTCATGATCCTTTTCCGGCGTCTTCTCGACGCTACTGCGTTAACTGAACGTGGCATGTTGTTTGATTTTGGTAGTGAGTGCCTGC
Organism: Mucilaginibacter sp. P4_G9; assembly: GCF_056400985.1. Classification (NCBI taxonomy): domain Bacteria; kingdom Pseudomonadati; phylum Bacteroidota; class Sphingobacteriia; order Sphingobacteriales; family Sphingobacteriaceae; genus Mucilaginibacter; species Mucilaginibacter sp. P4_G9. Next base: position 2,889 of record NZ_JBFUKF010000447.1, read on the forward strand.
TTTTACAGCCGAACTTAAAACTCTAATACCTGGTTAAAAAAATTGTGAATTACTTTCCGATGCAAAGCATACGTTTAACATTTCCCATATCAGCATCAGACACTAAGCTGGTGTGACCAAGGTTACGCTTACGTTTAGTCGACATCTTGGTTAGGATGTGGCTTTTGAATGCATTCTTCCGTGTGATTTTACCGGTTCCAGTAAGCTTAAAACGCTTTTTAGCACTGGAATTGGTTTTCATTTTTGGCATAACTATTTATTTATATGTGCAGATGTGCAGATATGCAAATATGCACATCATTACACCCGCGGGTTTGCTCTTTAATGCTCTTCTCATCTGCACATCTGCACATCTGAAATCCGCACATTTATTATCTATTTCTTAGCTGCTTTAGGTGCCAGGGTTAAAAACATCCTTTTACCTTCAAGCTTTGGTAATTGCTCCACTTTACCTACATCTTCCAATGCCTGTGCAAAACGCAGCAGTAATATCTCGCCCTGCTCTTTATAAACAATGGCACGACCTTTAAAGTGTACGTAAGCTCTTACCTTTTCGCCTGATTCCAAAAATTTAATGGCATGCTTTAATTTAAATTCAAAGTCATGATCATCAGTGTTTGGTCCAAAGCGAATCTCTTTAATAACAGTTTGCTTGGCATTGCTCTTTATCTCTTTAAGCTTTTTCTTTTGCTCGTAAATAAACTTGTTATAGTCTGTTACTTTACAAACAGGTGGTACAGCGTTCGGAGATATTTCAACCAGGTCAAGTTCCTGCTCCTGCGCTATAGCAAGAGCATCTCTTAGTGAAAAAATTCCTTGCTCTACGTTATCACCTACAAGGCGAACTTCCTGAGCCCTAATGAATTGGTTGATATTGTGTTCAGCTTCTTTTTTCTTAAAAGGAAGCCTTGGTCCTCTATTGAAAGGTTTGTTTAATGCCAAGTTATACTTTTATTTCTTTAATTATTTGTTCTTTAAAATCTTCTATGCTCATACTTCCCAAGTCGCCCTGGCCGTGTTTCCTAACAGAAACCATGCCCTCGGCAGCTTCCTTTTCACCCACTACTAACATATAAGG
>NZ_JBFUKF010000448.1:0-3955 GCF_056400985.1 Mucilaginibacter sp. P4_G9
GAGTATAATAAATGTCAATTTTCAGAATGTAACCTTAAAAAAGGCGTTCAAAGAAATTGAAAAAAAATCTGACTACCGCTTTTTGTACAACGATGATATACTGGCTAAAAATGTTTTACCCACAAGCCTGAATGTCACAAACGCATCACTTGAGCAGGCAATGAATACTTTGCTTGCCAATACCAACCTGGTATACAAGTTAAGTGATAATAACCTTGTGATCCTATCAGAAAAGGGTGCCACGGTTTCGGTACTTACCGTAACCGGGAAAGTTACCGACGAGGCGGGCCTTCCTATGCCCGGCGTAAGCATCAAAGTAAAAGGAACAGACGCCGGGTCACAAACCGACGTTCAGGGAAGGTATGTACTTAACATTCCGGATGCCAGTGCGAGCAATGTGATACTTGTATTTTCGTTTGTGGGATATACCACACAGGAAGTTCCGTTAAACGGTAACTCAACGCTTAGCGTTCAGCTTAAGGCTGCCTCAAATTCATTAAACGAGGTTATTGTTGTTGGTTACGGATCTGTAAAAAAGAAAGATCTTACAGGTTCGGTATCGGTAGTAAACGTTGATAATGCCAAAAAAACAGCATCGTATGATGTGGCCAAGCTATTACAGGGCCAGGCAGCCGGTGTAAGTGTACAGGGATCGGGCGAGCCGGGTGGTTTTGTACAAATAAAGATCCGTGGTATTTCTACCTTCGGTAATAACAGCCCGCTGTTTGTTATTGATGGCGTTCCTGTAGATGCCCCCTTTGATTTCCCTACCGATAATATTGAATCCATACAAGTATTAAAAGATGCTTCGGCGGCGGCTATATATGGTTCACGTGCCGCAACCGGTGTAGTAATCATTACTTCAAAAAAAGGTAAAGCAGGCGCTTTAAGAGTTAATTACAATGGATATTATGGTCTGCAAAATATAGCCAAAAGAATGGATGTTACGGACAGGGTAGGCTATCAAAAAATTACAACTGCTGCCGAGTTAAATGCAGGCTTATCTATAGCTCCTGCAAATGATCCAACAAATGCCGCCTTTATCAGTAAGGTAAATACCGACTGGCAAAAGGAAATGTTTAAAACAGGTAAGATACAAGATCAAAACGTAAATTTATCTGGCGGCAGCGATGCCATAAGCTACAACGTAGGGCTTGGTTATTTTGATCAGACAAGTACCTTATCAGGCCCTCAAAGCTACAAGCGCTATAACTTTACCGGCACCTTTCAGGGTAAAAAAGGCATTTTTAGCTTCGGCGGAAAAACAGCATATACTCAATCGCATAAAAACAACCCTGCTATAACAAGCTCTCATGCAGTATTTGGCGGTGGGCTTACCAGTATGCTTACCGCTATACCTACAATGCCGGTTTATGACCCAAACAGATTGGGTGGGTACGGAGGCAGCGATAACGTAACCCAAAGGGCTATCACCCTTAATGTTATCGGTATGAATAACCTGGTTAAAGATTATAGCGATCGTAACAGGATGTTTGGCAACTTTTGGGGCGAACTGGAGCTTGCCAAAAACTTAAAATACAAAGTGAATGTAAGTTATGATCGTACAGACTATGAAAATTTTCATTACGAGCCGTCATACGACCTTGGTTTTTACTACCTCAATACCAAATATTATTTAAACGACCAGAATGGAAATGCGCATACAGGCTTAGCCGAAAATACATTATCATACCTGCTGAATCTTGGAAAACATAAAATTGATGTTTTAGCCGGTACCTCTTACCAGGAAGATCATAACCAGTTTGTAACCGGTACGGCATCAGCCGCGGGCAGCCTTCAGTTTTTTACTTTTGGTTCCATTGCCGATCCAACTTCAAAAGGGTTAGATGGTTATAAGGATGCCAGTACCTTACTATCATACTTTGGTAGGTTAAACTACAATTATGATAGCCGCTACCTGCTTACTGTGAATTTCAGGAGAGATGGATCTTCAAGGTTCGGACCTAAAAATCGCTTTGGTAATTTCCCGTCTATTGCTGCCGCATGGAATATTGGTAATGAAAAAGCTTTTCATTTACCATCATTTATCAGCAGTTTAAAATTGAGGAGCGGTTACGGTAAATTGGGTAATCAAAATTTTGCAAACTATATGTACCAATCGTACATTAATGGCAATGCCAGCTATGTATTTGGTAATACACTTGCGCCTGGTGCAACCACTGTTGCGGTTAGCGATCCTAATATTAAATGGGAATCCACATCAACAGCCAATGCTGCACTTGACTTTGGATTTTTTCAAGATAAGCTTTCATTTACTGCCGAGTATTTTTACAAAAAATCTACCGATATCTTAGCCGGTATCCCGCTTCCTCTTTCGGTTGGTTCGGTGCCTGCTTCGGTAACCACCAACGCGGCATCTACAGAAAATAAGGGTGTAGAGTTTTCTGTTAGTTATAAAGAAAACATTGGTAAACTGCAATTGAATGTTACCGCAAATGCAAATACACTTAAAAATAAAGTGTTAAAGTTAGGCGGTACCAACAACCCTATATATGGCGCGGGCAGTAAAACAGAAGTTGGCCGCGAAGTGGGCGAGCTGTATGGCTTTGTTACCGAAGGCATATTCCAAAGCCAGGCCGATATTAACAGCCATGCTACACAAACATTGGCAGCACCGGGCGACGTTAAATTTAAAGATGTAAACGGCGACCATGCTATAACAGATGCCGATAGGGTATACCTCGGATCTGTTATACCAAAAGTTTATTATGGCCTAAATGTGGGCGCATCATATGGGAACTTTGATGCATCATTTTTCCTGCAGGGAAGCGCCGGTAATAAAGTATTTAATGGGGTTTATCATGACCTGATGGTTGGCCAGTATATAAACTCATCTGTGGATGAACTAAATTTCTGGACACCAACAAATACCAATACAAATGTACCAAGACCTATCATCGGAGATCCGAATGGCAACTCACGTTTTTCTGATCGTTTTATAGAAAGCGGCAGCTATGTTAAATTACAAAACGCACAACTGGGTTACACTATTCCGAAAAGTGTTTTAAATAAAACCCATGTTTTCAGCAGCTTCAGGGTGTACTTATCTGGGCAGAATTTGCTAATTATTTCTAAATACAGGGGTTATGATCCTGATTTTATTAGCGATGGCTTATTTAGCAGGGGGTATGATTATGGTTCATTCCCTAATCCAAGAACCATCATGTTAGGCGTACAGGTAGGATTGTAAATTTATTAAAAACAGAGTTATGAAAACTAATACAAAATATTTTATATGGGCATTCTCAGCTGTGTTATGCCTTAGTGCTTGTACTAAAAAATTAGACCAGGTAAACCCAAATCAGCAAACGGCAACATCATTCTGGAAAACGCAGGCCGATGCTATCGCGGGATTAAATGCCGCATACGGCAGTTTAATTATTGATGGTACCTATATGCGTTTTACCCCGGCCATGCTGGATATTCGCGGTGATGATGTGCGAAGCAACAGCCCCTGGACTGCCCTTTATAATATAGGTCGGTTTTCATTGGGGACAGCCGACGGATCTGGATATGCCTGGGCATATGGAGCCTATTATGAGGGCATTGCACGTTGTAACCAGGTTTTAGATAATGTGCCTGCTATAACCATGGATGATAACCTGAAAAACCGCATTCTTGGCCAGGCACATTTTTTAAGAGGATTATATTTTTTCCATTTGGTTAACTTTTTTGGTAAGGTAGCATTACCTACACATTATGTAAAAACCTCGGCAGATTATTTTGTAAAACAATCAACCGAAGCAGAGGGCTGGAAACAAATTGAGGATGATTTTGCTGCAGCAATTCCTCTTTTGCCGGTTTCTTATACTGGAACCAATGGACCAGACCAGGGACAAATAGGCCGGGCAACCAAAGGTGCCGCTATGGCATACCTGGGTAAATCATTATTGTTTAATAAAGATTTTACCGGTGCTGCCACGCAATTTAAAGC
>NZ_JBFUKF010000449.1:0-3948 GCF_056400985.1 Mucilaginibacter sp. P4_G9
AAAAGAAAATATTGATAACAACAAACACCGCCGTAAAGCTGAACATGTTTTTTTGCGCTTCTTTTATGTTTTTAAGGCTGAGGTTTTTCTGCATCAGGTCCTGGTCAAGCCCTGTCATGCCTACGGTGATAAACAATCCCCCTAAAAACGCCTTGGTGAAATGGAATTTGCTGCTCAAAAAGTCATTAAAGAAAAATATTTTAGAGTAGCTGCTGTTTTTGATGGCATCGGCAGCTTCAAAAATGTTCATGTGCAGGCTGTCGCAAATAAAGTAAATGGATAAAAATACTGACAGTACCAGGAAAAAGGTTTGCAAACTATCGGTAATGATAATAGTTTTTAATCCCCCTTTAAAGGTGTACGACCAGATAAGCGCCAAACAAATGAGCACCGTTACTGCGAAAGGAATATGATAACTATCAAAAATGAATTTCTGCAATACAATAACCACCAAATAAAGCCTGAAAGCCGAACCAATAACCCGGCTAATGAGGAAGATGCCGGCAGCGGTTTTATAGCTCCAGGTGCCTAAAGCGCCCTCAATGTAACTATAAATAGAGGTAAGCTTTAGCCTGTAGTAAAGGGGGAGCAATACAGTTGCAATGATAATAAAGCCCGCGGCATTACCCAGCACAAACTGGAAATAGGAGAACTGATCGCCGGATGGGGCGCCTACTTTGCCCGGTACCGAAATAAAAGTTACCCCACTCAAGGCTGTACCTATCATCCCGAAGGCAACCAGGTACCATTTAGAATTTCGGTTGGCCACAAAAAAGGTATCATTATCTGATGCCTTGCGCGATGTAAGCCACGAGATAACCAGTAATACCGCAAAATAACCAATGATAAAAGAAAGTAATACTCCGGGAGACATATGTTTTATTTATTCCGAAAAGCCAAAGTTGGGCAATCCGGGTTGTTTTTTTTAAAGGTGCTTATAATATGCAAAATACACAAGTAGGAGGAGATGATTGGGGAGAAATTCCGATTCTGAAGTGAAGTGCTAAAAATTTGTCATACGGGCGTAGCGCGGTAATCACCATTTTTTTATAGAGCGTTATGCGCAGGTCGCTATTATAGTTATCATGGTGAACTTGTATGACCAATAGTAGGCAAAGGACTCTCCGCGGGCGTCTTCGACAGGTTCAGATCGATAGGTGTTTTGGGGTTTGATTTTCTATCACTGCCAATCCTTCTTCAGGATCCAGAATTTTACTTATGAACGTGTTAAAAAAAATATGTCATTCTTGAGTGATAGTGAAGGATCTATTATCCACCATATTTCTTGCCCTGTATAGTCTGCAAACAGATTCTCCGTTATGCTCAAGAACGACAGCTTTTTTACGTTATTACCCCTTTCAAAGTTTCACAAAATCTTACCAATAATAATCCCATTCAATCAACCAGGTATCTGTTCTGGTAATGACCAATAATCACCTTCTTCATTCCTTTTTTCGGCTGGGCTTCAGGAGTTTTTGAGCAAAAGCGTTGCTTAAGCAAAAGGTTAACAACAATAAAAGGGTGGATACGTTTTTATAATATGATAACATGTTATAGGTTGAATTAAGAACACAGCTCCTGGTTTAAATATAATGTTTGCGCCTGTACTTTTATAAGATGCACATCTATTTACTTTTCCATAAAGAAATATCGCTTTATAAAAACTATTTTTGAGCTGTAATCCCGCTTAGTACACCGGGTTAGTAGATTTTAAATTTATGTGGTATAATAATATATTAGAAACCATTGGCAATACGCCGCTGGTGAAGTTAAATAAGGTAACTAAAGACATACCTGCAACAGTTTTGGCCAAGATTGAAACAACCAATCCAGGCAACTCCATAAAAGACCGTATGGCCCTTAAAATGATTGAGGATGCCGAAAAAAGCGGAAAGCTTAAACCTGGCGGAACCATTATTGAAGGTACATCGGGCAATACCGGTATGGGCCTGGCTATTGCGGCTGTGATAAAAGGTTATAAATGTATTTTTACCAGTACCGATAAACAATCAAAAGAAAAGTTTGATGCCCTGCGTGCCTTTGGCGCCGAGGTAATTGTTTGCCCAACCAATGTAGAGCCGGAAGATCCACGCTCTTATTACTCGGTTTCATCGCGTTTGGAACGTGAGGTGCCAAATTCATGGAAACCTAACCAATATGATAACCTGAGCAACTCCGAGGCGCATTATGAGCAAACCGGGCCCGAAATCTGGGAGCAAACGGAAGGCAAGATCACGCACCTGGTAGTAGGGGTGGGCACCGGCGGTACCATATCTGGTACGGCACGATATTTAAAAGAGAAAAATCCAAACATCCAGGTTTTGGGGATCGATACCTATGGTTCGGTATTTAAAAAATATAAAGAAACAGGCATCATGGATAAGAACGAGATCTATCCATATATCACCGAAGGTATTGGTGAAGATTTTTTGCCCGAGAATGTTGATTTTAGCCTGATTGACCACTTTGAAAAAGTGACCGATAAGGATGCTGCTCTCATGACCCGCGAGATAGCCCGCAAGGAAGGCATTTTTGCCGGTAACTCTACAGGTTCGGCTGTGGCCGGTACCATTCAGATGAAAGACAGGTTTAAAGAAGGCGATGTGGTGGTGATCATCTTCCCGGATCATGGTACACGTTACCTGGGCAAAATGTACAACGACGACTGGTTGCGTGACCGCGGTTTCCTGAAAGATGAAAAACTGACTGCCCTCGATATCATCAATAAAAAAGAGGTACAGGAGATTATTACCATTGATTGCGAAAAATCGGTACTGGAAGCTATAAATACCATCAAATCACTCAACATCTCGCAGATCCCGGTTACTCAAAAAGGTATGGTGATAGGCAAGATCACCGAGAGTGATATTCTTGCTTCGCTGATCGAAAACCCATCCATCAAATCTCAGCCGATCAAAAATATCACCACAGCGCCATTCCCTTTTGTTGACCTGAATACATCGATCGATAAGATTTCGACCATGATCAATAAAGATAACATCGCCGTACTTGTGGAGAGTGAAGACGGTAAGATTGAAATTATTACGCAGTACGATATTATAAACGCGATATCAGCTTAGTTTTTTTGATTAAAGGCTAAAAGTGAAAGGTGTTGTGCGGAAGCATGGCACCTTTTTGCTTTTAAATATCGAACAAGTTTATTGCCAGTGATTTAAAGGTTACTGTTCCACTTAAACAAAAAATCAAAAACTACTACGACAAAGCTTGTCGTAGATAAAACATAAAATACATTTCGCAAGTAATTGATAGTTAGTTATTTGTGGCGGTATTTCTTAGATTCGCTGATTTTTTTGTGCAAGCGGACACCTGTTCCGGTGGAACACCAGTGCTTTCATCTAATAACAACTACTCCAGTCTTTTTACGGCCAACTCTTTCCGGTACCTTTCTTGCAATCCAGATTTCGGATCGGTAATAAGGTAAATACCCGTCCCTTTTTCCACAGCGTAGGGGGCCTCTATTTCACCCAGTTTTTTATAGCTGCCAATCATGCCCCCGGCTACAAATTCGCTGATGTTTTCGCCGCCGCTGTCGTCCACATAAATCATGTATTTACAATTTAGGGAGTCGGGTGCCCAAAGCGTAAAGCTGCTGTTTAACGATACCACATCGGGGTAATTATATTGCTTGCGATAATGGTGCAAGGCCCCCGCCTCGCCGTAATTATCGGCATAAATAAGGGTTTGTTTTTGCTGTTCGGGTGTAAGGCTATGGTAGACATCGCTCACTTTTTTGGCCATCTCATCCCAGCCGAACATGTCGGCATAATCCTGTGTAGTAGCGTGTACCTTTTGATCTTCCCAGGTTACGGCAAATTTTAATGCCGGTATGTTTTTGCTCGTGAACCTGAAAAATGCTAATGTTTGCTGTAGCGGCAAAATAGGTAATACCAGCGGGAATAAGATCATGTTGGGTATGGTAAAAAAGGC
>NZ_JBFUKF010000450.1:0-3937 GCF_056400985.1 Mucilaginibacter sp. P4_G9
AAATAACTCGCAGTCGGCACTTACCTCGTTCCAAAGCGGCAAAACCGATTACTGGCTTTTTAACAAGACTTTCAAAATTGATTATGTAAAGGATTTTGAAAATCATTTTTCATATAACCTGACTTTCAAGAACTGGAACCAACAAACTGCAGGTACACTGGTATTTGAGGTTAATGATTCAAATAATAGTATTGTACATGATTTAACTACTACTGATGTTGGCCTTGGACTAAGGTATGCTCCTCATGAACAAATTATACAGGGAACCGGGTCGCGGCATACTATTTTTAGTAAATACCCCATTTTTAATTTGCAGATAAATCAAGGCTTTAAAGGGCTGGCCAATGGATCATATAACTATACTAATATCAGTGCGAATATTTTTAAACGGTTTTATTTATCGCAATTAGGTTACTCGGATATTACATTGCTGGGCGCCCTGCTAAAGGGAAAGGTTCCATTTCCGTTACTGAATATCAGTCCGGCTAATCAATCCTTTGCTTATGATCCCGATGCTTACAACCAAATGAACTACCTGGAGTTTGTAAGTGACCATTATGTGGGTTTGAACCTGACGCACAGTTTTAATGGCTTTTTTCTTAATAAGATTCCATTAATAGAACATTTAAAGTGGAGGGAATTTCTTTCATTTAAAATTTTATATGGCGGCTTGCGCAATGAAAACAATCCCCTTTACTCAAAAAACTTATACAAATTTCCAACAGGTTCAAATGGTGCAAACGGTACTTATGCTTTAGGCACTATTCCCTATATAGAAGCGGGAGCCGGCATCGGCAATATTTTTAAGTTATTACGGGTAGATGTAGTGAGGAGGTTTAATTATCTTGATCACGCTGGTAGTTCCGCTTATGGTATTAAGTTTAGTATTAATCCCGATTTTTAGCAATCACTTCTATTGCGCCATCGGCCAAAGTGCTGCCTGAAACTAATATTACACCAAAAATCCCTGCCTTCTTCCAAAAGCAGGGATTTTTGTTTGATTCAGAATAAACAGATCAATAATAATATACATTCTCCTGCACATGGGCACTGAATTTTTTTACATCAGTGGCCGCAGCAAATCCCTGCGACCATATGGTGTTAATGGTGTTTCTTTTCAATGTAACATCGGTAAGTGTGTATAACACAGTGGATGTTCCTGCTTTGCGAATTTCGAAGGTAAAAGCAGTAGCACCTTCAAGAGGGACGAACGCAGAGTAATGTTTATAGGTTATCCCCGAGGCAAGTATCGCACCTCCTTTGATTGCCAGATCTGTAGCACCAGCATCCGGGCTTAAGTTCACAAACCTGATAGTAGCCTTGCCTTCAGCCGGACGGCTTATAGAATCAGCAATCAGCAACAGATCGGGTGTGCTAACCTGGTTGGCCAGGAACAGTGAATACAGCTGGTCGGCCTTAAGGGTAATCGTATCGCTCTTTATTTTCTGCTGACTTCCCTGTACATAAAAAGTCGCGGTTCTTTTCCCGGTATAGGCTCTGATATAATCCAGGCTTTCACCACTTTTAATAGAGAAGTTGTTTGCCCTGTTCTGATCCAGGTAGAAATCAACCGGCTGAGCATCCGGCGAAGCATTTATAGCAGAGATTAGCGCTGCCGGAGGTGGTACATAATGGTTATTACTATCCTTAAGGCATGAGGTTAATAGGCTACTGAGCAAACACATCATCCCGATCATGCCCGCCCCTTGTGTAAAGACTTTTTTCATATGTTGATTAGCATTTATTCTAACCAATACGATAATCAACGGCAAAACGCTACCAGGAAAAATGTTTTTTTAATTGTTAAGCCATAGCAGATACCATAATTTTTGATATGAATTGCCAGGAGACGCGGATGCTGCCTACAGGCTAAACTATTTTCATCGCATTCGCATCCCAACGGATCACTTTATTCTGGAAGTAGCTGTCGTTACAGGCTAAACAAGGCGCTGCTGCCCTGAACCCGAATACCCCATCTTCAACAACCGGCTTACCTGTACGGATAGAATCAAAGAAATTGGCAAAGTGATCGTTTGACGCATTGTACCCTTCCGGTGTTTTGTAAGTAACGTCCGGACTTGTAGGTGCTTGCTGATCGGTTTGCGAGAAACGTTTGTTATAATCGTCCATTAAGGCCTTTTGCTGCGCTTCTGTGTAGGTAGAAAGAGAATCCCAGCCACCAATACCTGTAGCAACCGGCATTTTACTTTTACGGATGCTAAAGCCATCATCGCCCATAAGATCCATCACGCCTTCGGAGCCTACAATTTTGGTTGTACCGTAGTCGCCTTCACCGCTGATAAAATTAACCCGGAGTGTTACCTGGAAAGCAGGGTGCTCTTTTGTTTCGCCATAATGGATCACCGCGCTCATTACATCGGGTACATTGCGGCCATCTTTCCAGTAAGCAAGGTCGCCTATAGAATAGATCCTTTCGGGACCTTTTGACCCGGTTATAAAGTGGATACCGCTAAGCAGGTGCACAAACAGGTCGCCGGCAACGCCGGTGCCATATTCGCGGTAATTTCGCCACCTGAAGAACCGTTTGCTGTCATAATCATACTTTATTTTAGCGTTTGCCTGAAATCTTGTCCAATCCACGCTCTGCTGCGAAGCATCAAATGGGATGGTATATTGCCAGGCGCCCAAAGGGCTTTGCCGGTTAAACGAGGCCTCGATAGAATTGATCTTACCGATGGCACCCGCCTCATATAGTTCTTTAGCTTTTTTATAAGCTATGCTACTTACCCGTTGGCTGCCCACCTGCAAAACCATTTTGGTATCCCGCTGCGCTTTTATTTCGGCAAGGCCCTGGCTTATCTGGTGCACCATGGGTTTTTCGCTATACACTGCTTTGCCGCTGTGCATGGCATCAATGGCTATCTGGCTGTGCCAGTTGTCGCTGGTGGCAATAATAACAGCATCAATATCTTTACGGGCCAATATTTCACGATGATCGCCAGTAGTAAAAAGGCTGGCTCCGTAAACTTCTTTAGCCCTGTCAAGCCGCCCCTTGTACAGGTCGCAGCAGCCAACCAACTCCACGCCGGGCACGGTTAAAGCGGCCTTGGTATCGGCAAAACCCATAATACCCATGCCTATGGTGGCTATGCGGATTTTATCATTCGGGCTGATGCGTTTTTCGGCACGGAGGATCCTGAGCTCATTTTCTTCCTGTGCTGCCAGGCTTCTGAGCGAGGCAGAGGTAAGTAAAACTGACGCTCCAAGGTGCTTGATGAATTTTCTGCGGTCGGTTGACATAGTAATAAATTAAGTTTTCAATAATTGGTTGATGTATTGACGGCAAGRTGCAATCAATTAGGTTTACAAAAGGCAATTTAGTAAACCAAATCTAATTTTCAACCAAAATTTAATTAATACTTAATTCAGGGGATCGACCCAGAAAATCAATTTTTTTAAAGTGTTATCTGAGTTTCAGCGCAATACTTTACATGCACCGTTCACACACCTTTTATACACCTGCAGAACGCTTTGCCAAGTACCTTTTATAGCCTTTTGAATACCCGTTAATACCCGCATATTTTGTTTTAATATATTGATAATGAATAGCTTGATTTAAAACAGTGATCTTTGCAGCCTTTTTATTTAAAATGAAGCAGGGCGATTATCCCGTAAGATAAGCGCCCCGTTTGTGCATACCCAAATATACAAAAAATGCAAGGAATTTCCAATTAAAACGCCCGGGTTTAACGCAAAAAAAAGGTATCCCTATCATAACCCTCGGATACCATGAACAGGTGCCTTCAGCAGGTTTACTATACCCTCAACAGTTAACCTGTCATAACCTTTGCACAGCTGTGTTTAGTAAGTGAAAATTTTTGTTTTCCGGGTTTCTTTTTGAGTGATTCCGAAGGTACAAATGCCGGACACTTTTATTGAGGATTGTAAGAAAATTATCGATTTAAAAGCTGAACTT
>NZ_JBFUKF010000451.1:0-3934 GCF_056400985.1 Mucilaginibacter sp. P4_G9
GACTAATCCTACCACCCAAAAGCCCACTGAACTAATGAACAAGTAAACCAATAAACCAAATCACCACTCCTTGGTCGATATCTTCTTGATCCCTTTATCCTCTTTGGGCAGCGAAGAGGTTTTTAGCATGTATGATTTTAATATAGCACCAACCTGGCGGCTGTTTTGCAATACCTTATCAAGATAAACGGCAAGATCTGCCTTGTCTATTTTATCCTTAGCTTCTTCCAACGGTATATTAATACCAGGTACGGGCACATCCATACCATACCTGTCGCGCTGATATGGTATATAAACAAAATTGGTAAACCAGTAACGATATTTGGCATCTTTCACTTCTATCCTGGAGGTATATGTTATTTCGCCACCCGCGCTGTTTAATATCAGTGCCTTTTTGGTAATCTTAAAACTCCCCTTGCCTGTCAACACGCCTTGTGCCTCATCGGTAACCGATAGTTTTAATTTACTTTTTATCGCTGCGGTTTTCATAAAATACAAACCCCTGCGGTACAAAGTATCCTTTATCAAATTATCCTGTACAACGGTTTGATAATAAATGTATTTATTATGCTCATCAAAAGCCAGTGAGTCCTTTTGGGCCACAGCGACTTTAGCAAACATGACGCATATAAAAGCTAAAAGTATATTTTTCATAGATTGGCATTATATTTATTACAACAAAACCATCACAGCCTATACCTTATATTTCCTGTTGGTTTTATCCTATAAAGATAAAAAGCCCCCCGATATAATCGGGAGGCTTTTATTAAAAGATGCTATTTATTTATATTAGAAAGCATAAACAGCCGCCATTACAAATTGTGAGGCAGTTTTAGATGGATCTCCTGAATGATTAATGAATGCTTCTTTTGATCCGTTATCAAACCTGATTTCAGGAATAAATGCCAAAGGCCCTGCTTTGATGTTAGCAGTAAATGTTATCGCAGTAACAGATTCACCCGGCGCAGGACCAAAAGTAGTTACACTTCCTGTTTTAGTTTTAAAGTATTCGCCCCTTAAACCTAAAGTTACAGCTTTTGAAACTGCAATTTGAGGATATAAAGCTACACCTGTAAAACCACCTGTTCCTACTGCTTTAGCTGCAGAAAAATCAGCTGCATTTAAACCTAATTTGAAGGCATCGGTTATTTGATAAGCAGTAGTCAAATCAACTTCGGTACCTGATAATTTTCCGGTAACTAAGTTTAAATAAGCTGTCCATCCTTTTACAGGCGCAACCATTAACTGTGCGCCGAAAGTGTTAACCTTTTTGGCAGATGTGTAAACATTCCAGGCATCATTAAATGCACCGGCCATTAAGCTTACCTTGTCGCTAAACGCATAGGTAAATTTAACACCTGCATTCTGGAACGGGCCATTAGTGAACAAATATGAGGTAGAATAGTTAAAGTTAGCAACAGGGCTAATAACTTCATAACCTACAAATGTTGCCATAAAACCACCTGTAACGTTAAATTTATCAGTAATATCATAGCCAACATATAAGTTTTGTATATGGTATGAATCTCCGCTTGCACCAGGTACAATTGACTGCTCCTGGCCTCTTGGACCAAATGATACTTCGCCAACAAAGGAAGCTTTACCAACTTTTTTCTTTAGGCCTATATCAACCATACCAATTGATACAGAGTTATGATCGCTGGCAAAACTGGTGGGAATTTGAGAACCTTTATCGGCAAAATCAAACTTGTAATAAGTATCTACCGAACCGTAAATAATTAAAGGTGCATCTGATGTGGTTTTCACCGTATCCTGTGCTTTAACTGTAAAAGCAGCAATGCTAAAAAATGATAAAAGTAAAAGTGTTTTTTTCATGATAACGATTTAATTGATTTGAATTTGATTTGGGGTTGGATAAAACTTTCCCATTAGGCTAATGCACAACATAGCCCGAATGTAAAAGCGGTTAAAATTTAAAAGATTATTAAAATACCTGTGCGGTTGGTAAGCAGGTTGTCGGTACCAGCAACCAACCGCACAAGATATTACAGTGTTTTATTATACTGCAGATGGAGATTTTACACCTTTATCAAAAAGGCCGCTTAGGCTGATCTCATCATCCTGGGCAGGGTAAACTTCAATACCGTGATCGAATACATCTATACCACCGGCACCTGTTTCACCTTCTTCTTCAATACGTAGTTTCCATGGATGGCCTAATTTGTTGATGATAAACATCATTGTAAAGGTTACAACAAACACAGCTAAAGTAATTGTAAAACTACCTATAGCCTGTGCTTTAAGTACCCCAAAGCCACCACCATAAAGCAAGCCGGTAACCGGTGCTGTATTATCGGCGCCAGTTGGGCCTGTGAAACCATATTGACCTGATGCAAATAAGCCTAATGATAATGTACCCCAGATACCGTTTAAACCGTGTACAGATACTGCACCAACCGGATCGTCGATACGGAACCACTCAATAAGGTAAACACCCGCAAATATGATAACGCCGGCAACCCCACCTAACAGGATTGAACCCAACGGACTAACCCAGTAGCAAGGGCAGGTGATAGCAACTAAACCAGCTAAGAAACCATTGATAGTAAAAGCAAGATCAAACTTTCCTTTTGTTGGGCCAAACCACAATGCAAAAAGCATAGCAGAGAAACCACCGGCGCAGGCAGCAAGTGTAGTATTGGCAGCAACACGGCCAATACCCTGCATATCCATTGCAGATAATGTTGAACCAGGGTTAAAACCATACCATCCAAACCACAGGATAAAACCACCCACTGCAGCAACTAATAAGTTGTGGCCCGGAGGTAATCCGCCTTTTTCTTTATCGTCGCGGGCAAATATCCTGCCTAAACGTGGGCCTAACACCATTGCACCTGCCAATGAAGCAACACCACCAATAGTGTGCACCACTGTTGAACCGGCAAAATCGCGGAAAGGCTGAGCGCTTATTGACTGGAAGAAACCTGAAGTTCCCATTGTAGCAAGGAAACCGTCCGGTCCCCAGGCCCAGTGACCAATTATTGGGTAAATAAAACCTGTAATACCTATACTGTACAAAATATCGCCACGGAAGCTGGTTCGGCCAATCATTGCACCCGAAACGATGGTAGAGCAGGTATCAGCAAAAGCGTACTGGAATATCCAGTGTGCCAAAACGGGAATACCTGTTGAACCGTAAGTTTCTGGCGTGTTTTGCAGGAAGAACCAGTTGGTGATGGTTTTTCCATCAGCGCCTAATCCGCCCCAGCCAATGAAACCGTTGCCATTGCCAAACATAAAGGCATAACCTATGGCATAAAATAACAAGCCGCAAAGGCAAGTATCAAAAATACACTCCATTAAAACGTTCACCGTTTCTCTTTTGCGGGCAAAACCWGCTTCAAGCATAACGAAACCCGCCTGCATACCAAATACTAAAAAGGCAGCAACCAGTGTCCAAACAGTGTTAACTGTGTTAATTAACGAGGTTTCGTGGGCCGTGTAAGTATCGGCAGCATGTGCAGATGTGCCAAAAACACCCGGCAACACCATCATTGCTGCAAATACCAGCAAAAGGCCGATCATTTTTCCTGTAAAAATGGTAGCACCCAGCGCCCATTTATCTCGTGTCAGCTGTCGGACTGAACTCAGGAAGTTTAATTTTGTAGAACTCGCTTTCATTTGTTTTTTAATTTAGTTTGATTGTTTTTTAATAGTTTAATTTAGTTTGATTGTTGTATAATATAAATTGTTTGATTGCAAGGGATAAATTCTTTAAAATCGGCTTTAAAACACGCTCTTTAGGTTTTGACCAATAAAAACTACACTTTTTTATAAAAAATATAATATTTACACGGTTTCTATAAATTATTTCATGAAATTAGGTAGATATTTTAACAATAACAAATCTTTAACAAAAAAAACATAATAAAAATCACAAAAATTATTGAAATCGTAATTTAAACTTAAAAAC
>NZ_JBFUKF010000452.1:0-3874 GCF_056400985.1 Mucilaginibacter sp. P4_G9
CTGGCGGTCCGAAAAAAGACTTAGGCACTGCTGATTTCGCTTTCACTGGCGGTCCGAAAAAAGACTTAGGCACTGCTGATTTCGCTTTCACTGGCGGTCCGAAAAAAGACTTAGGCACTGCTGATTTCGCTTTCACWGGCGGTCCGAAAAAAGACTTRGGTACTGCTGATTTCGCTTTCACAGGCGGTCCGAAAAAAGACTTAGGCACTGCTGACTTTGCTTTCACTGGCGGCCCGAAAAAAGACTTAGGTACTGCTGACTTTGCTTTCACTGGCGGCCCGAAAAAAGACTTAGGTACTGCTGACTTCGCTTTCACTGGCGGTCCGAAAAAAGACTTAGGTACTGCTGACTTCGCTTTCACTGGCGGTCCGAAAAAAGATTTAGGTACTGCTGACTTTGCTTTCACTGGTGGTCCGAAAAAAGATTTAGGTACTGCTGATTTCGCAGCATAATCAAATTATCTGCTGTCAACAATTTCAACAAAGTACTAATGCAATAACATTATGAAAAAGATCATCATCGCAATAGTCATCATATTAACTTCGGGTATAACTGCTTATTCATTAAGCACTAAAGAAAATACCAATACAAACTCAAAGGTAAAAACCGAAGCCGAGTCCTTTACGGCCAAAGCAGGCCACGGCCCCAAAGCTGACCTTGGCACAGCCGATTAATTTTTAGCATATAGTAACCTGCAGGTTGATGTGTTCTTCAACCTTTTACGGGCACCGGTGCGATATCAAGCGCATACACCTTTCTCTCTTAACAGCCGGCAAATAAATCAAGCTCCCCCCTTGGTTTATACGGTGTTAGCTTTCACGATGGAAAAATACAAAACAAGCCCTACCTTTAGCGCGATGTTTACCTATTTGAAAATTGTGCCGGTTGGCATCATGATATCTTTAATAGCTGGGTTTACACTTAAAAAAAATCTAAACCAATTAACGTAAACGCATAGATCTAAACATAACTAATTAAATATGAAAAAAGTAACGGGCCTGGGCGGCGTATTTTTTAAATGCGATGACCCAAAAGGTATGAACGAATGGTATGCCAAAAATCTTGGATTGCCTGCCAGTGAATACGGAACTACATTTGAGTGGCGGCAAGCAGATGATCCGTTGAAAACAGGATCCACATCCTGGTGCACGTTTCCGCAGGATACCAAATATTTCAATCCCTCGACTAAGCCATTTATGATTAATTACCGGGTAGAAAACCTCGCTACGCTGGTAGATGAACTAAAAAAGGATAACGTGACCATTATTGATGAGATTGCGGAATATGACTATGGCAAATTCGTCCATGTGCTCGATCCGGAAGGGAACGTTATTGAGCTTTGGGAACCAAAAGATGAGTTGGATCAGGATAACGTGGCAGGGTAAACATAGCTCACATATCGAATACAGTGATGCTTTTGCCCCCATCGCTGTATTCGATATAAGGGGGAGATAATCCCTTTAAGATTTGCCTTTATCCACTGTTTGATTTTCTTTAATTCGCCTCCGGGGACTCGTCCCGACGGTACTTTTCCTGTTTGCAGATATAAACCGCCCCCTTTTTACCTGACCCGCGCTAACGTCGAATGCTGCCAGGCTATCCTGCCAGGTAACATATTTTCCGGGTAGGCTTTTAATCACACAACACCTTATATATACAGCAAATAAAGCAGCCCTGTCAATTCCTGCCACCTAAATCAATAAACATCAATATATTTGCCGCAAACTTGATAATATGCAGCACATAAAGCAATATGTTGATGAGCACAGGCAACGTTTCCTCGACGAATTATTTGCCCTATTGCGTTTCCCATCGGTTAGTGCCGATCCTAAATACAAAACCGATGTATTAAATACTGCCGGCTATGTTGCGCAGAAACTGCGCGATGCCGGTGCCGATAATGTGGAGATATGCCAAACAGCAGGCTACCCTATAGTTTATGGCGAAAAAATAATTGGTGCCGGCAAACCTACCGTTTTGGTTTACGGTCATTACGATGTGCAGCCTGCAGATCCGCTGGAGCTGTGGAAAACTCCCCCCTTTGAGCCTACCATTCGCGATGGCAAAATTTATGCCCGTGGCGCCTGTGATGATAAGGGCCAGTTTTATATGCATGTAAAGGCATTTGAACTGATGATGCAAACCGATACCCTGCCCTGCAATATCAAATTCATGATTGAAGGAGAGGAAGAAGTTGGCTCATCTAACCTTGAAATTTTTGTAAAAGCAAATAAAGAAAAGCTAAAGGCCGATGTGGTGCTGATATCTGATACATCGATGATAAGTATGGAGCATCCATCCTTAGAAACCGGCTTACGTGGATTATCATACCTTGAAGTTGAAGTAACCGGCCCCAACAGGGATTTGCACTCGGGCGTATATGGTGGTGCGGTGGCCAACCCAATCACCATCTTATCAAAGATGATAGCCTCTCTTCATGATGAAAACAACCACATCACCATCCCCGGTTTTTATGATAGCGTAATTGAGCTTACACCCGCCGAACGCACCGCCCTTAACAATGCGCCATACGATGAAGCAGCATACAAAACCGACCTTGATGTAACTGAACTTTGGGGCGAAAAAGGATATACCACCTTTGAACGCACCGGCACGCGTCCTACTCTTGAGATTAACGGTATATGGGGTGGCTACATTGGTGAAGGCGCCAAAACCGTATTGCCATCAAAGGCCCATGCCAAAATCTCGATGCGCCTGGTGCCTAATCAAACATCAGATGCCATAACCGAACTATTTACCAAACATTTCCTAAGTATAGCGCCGGCCAACGTGAAGGTAAAAGTAACCCCGCACCACAGCGGCGAACCGGCGGTAACACCAACCGACAGCATTGCTTACCGCGCGGCCCAAAAAGCCATTACCGAATCGTTTGGTAAAGAGCCAATCCCCACCCGCGGCGGGGGCAGCATCCCTATTGTTGCCTTGTTTGAGGCCGAGCTTGGCCTTAAAACTGTATTGATGGGTTTTGGCCTGGATAGCGATGCCCTGCACTCGCCTAATGAAAAGTATGACATTTTCAACTACTATAAAGGAATTGAAACAATACCATTGTTTCATAAGTATTTTGCGGAGCTGAGCAAGTAGTTGGCTTTGGATACAATATTTTTTAGATAAAAGACGAAGGGAAATTATTATCCCTCTAAGAGGCTGTCTAAAATAAAGAACAGGTCGTCATTGCTATAGCTAAAATCCGGGGACTCTGGAGGAAAGAAATGACAAATCGGCGAAAGACTTACGAAGTTTCAAAAACTTCGTAAGTCTGGGGTTCTACAACTTGTCATAGGTAGGCACGAAGCAATCCCAAACTATGCAGATCGGATTTGTAAAGCTACTCTGTAAGGCGGGGATTGCTTCGTGCCTCGCAATGACGCGTGTTTTTGTGCTTCATTAGAAACACAAAAACATTAATAAATCAAATTTAGACAGCTTCTCAGGTTAAAGAAAATACCCAAGTTTTTCACGCAAAGACGCCAGAACGTAAAAAAATAAGCAAGTTGCTTTGCGTCTTCGTGTCTTTGCGTGAAACTTTTTTTTATTTTAATGACATTACGCGGCACTCCGCCGCAGGACATATCGCCATCATACCTGTGGACTTTCGAAATAAATTATTTTTGTTTGAGTTAAAATTAAAAAAAATTAAAAAGCTACCTTTCTTACTTAAAAAAAGAACTTACCGTATTCTCTAAGATAAGTTTCCATGCCTATTTATATGCATATATTAAAATTCTTATTTCGGCCTTTGAACAATCGTTACTTATTTATTAATAGATTTTTATAATTAAAATATACTTATTTTTCTTCTTTTGCCGTATTTTATTATAACTATCCAAGTCCCCGTCAGTTTGACATATAT
>NZ_JBFUKF010000453.1:0-3868 GCF_056400985.1 Mucilaginibacter sp. P4_G9
GCCCTGGTTTACTGCACGGGCTACAGCATAGGTGTACATAGCGGTAACCGATGTTTCCAGGTATGAATCTGGTTTATCCAATAACTGGTGCCATAAACCGGTTTGGTCCTGGTAGCGGGAGTAACCCACAATTTGCCTCAACAGCAATTTTATCAGTTCGGGGCGTTTGGGATGGTTTGCCGGCAAATTGTTTAACAGCTCAACCTGTGCCATGGCTATCCAGCCATTGCTGCGACCCCAATGACCCACACCATTGGTTTGATCGTCAGAATAATAATTATGAAAGAAAAGGCCTGTAGCAGGATCGTAAAGATATTTGTTAAAATTCTCTACCTGTTTTATCGCATCATCAAAGTATTTGGTGTTGCCCGTAAGCTTGCCCATACGCGCTAAAAACGGGATGCTCATAAACATATCGTCGGCCCAAAGGGTACCAAAACGTGGTTGCGGGCGCGCAAACGTACCATCAGACAAACGCATTTGTTTAGTTGAAATATAAGCTGCAGATCTYTCTAAATACGCCTGGTAATCTTTTCTTTGTGCCAGGTCATTTACATCAAACAACCCAGCCGACATTGCCCCGCAGGCATCAAGGTTGGTGATGTTAAATACAGACCCATATTCTACCTTAGGTGTTTTAGCTTTTTGAAGCGTTTCAAAATAATTGAGGTTATCAAAAATGAATGCAAAATTGTGCTGGGAATACTCCGAGTATTTTTTATCATTGAGCACATCAGCGGTTTGCACCATGCCAATAGCTAAAACACCGTTTACATAGGCCCACTTATTGTATTTGCTATCCGCTTTAATATCAGCTGATGATGCCAATCCTTTGGTGGAATCGTATTTTTCTTTGGTACTGGAATTGATAAATTTAAATGAGGTGTTTTGAACAATATTGTCGGCAACTTTGCGAACAACTGCTTCGGTGTTGGTATCCTGCCCAAATGCTATCGCCGGGCAAACCATTAGTAATAAGTATAAAAATGATTTCATAATATTTAAGGTATCTGTTTTAAAAAGGATTTATTTTTTATTTGCGGCTCTTACAGCCTTTACCTGTACTGTACTYATTGCCCCCGCTTTATTGGTAAAGTTTTTCCTGACATAGGTTAACACAGCTGCAATTTCCTGGTCTTTCAAAAAATCATGTGCCGGCATCACGTTGGAGTATGATTCACCATCAATATCAACGTTTTCCGAAAACCCGTTAAGCACAACCTTAATCAGGCGGGTTTTATCGCCCAGCACATAAGATGTTTTAGTTAATGGCGGATTCATATTGGGCACCCCGCCTCCATCGGCCTGGTGGCAGGTTAAACAATATTTTACATATACACTTTTGCCGTCAACCGCTGAGGTAGCTAAACTTTGCCGGGATTTAGTCCTGCTTTTTGTTGGAGCTTTAACCTGGGCCATTAACTGAGAACAACTAAAAGTCAAGATGATAATCATTAAATATTTTCTCATTGTGGCAATTATTTTTTTGTGTAGATAATGCGGTATATGGTACCTTTTGAATCATCAGTAACATACAAAGAACCATCGGTACCCTGGGCAAGCCCGCATGGACGATGATCTGCGCGACCAGCCGCGGTTTTTTCTGGTGAGCCTGAAAAACCATCTGCAAATACCTCCCAATCACCGTCGGGCTTTCCATTTTTAAATGGCTGAAAAACTACGAAGTATCCGGCCTGTGGTTCGGGAGCCCTGTTCCATGAACCATGAAATGCTATAAAGGCCCCGTTTTTATACTTTGCCGGAAATTGATTGCCAGTATAAAACAGCAAACCATTGGGCGCCATATGGCCAGGATAGGCGGCAGCCGGATCAAGAAATTTAGCATCGGCTTCTTTTTTTCCATCGCCGCCATACTCAGGGGCTTGTATCTTCTTATGCTGAATCTGGTCATAGTACATATACGGCCAGCCGGCATTGTCTCCCTTTTTAAGGGCATATAAGCATTCGGCAGGTAACTCGGCAGATTGTTTGGTGGTATATAGTTCGGGCCATGAGCTGTTGAGGTTATCCCTGCCATGCTGCATTACAAAAAGCTGGTTATCCTGCTGGTTCCAGTCCATACCCACCATATTCCTTAGCCCGGTTGCATACCGCACACCATCGCCATAGGTTTGGTTTAATTTGTCGGCTTTAAACTGCCACACCCCACCCATCGAATCAAGAATAGGGCAGCCTGGTATTCCGGGTGAATGCAGCCCGCGGTCTTTTTCCTGGCACGAATTAAACCAGGCGCCTATGTTTACATAAATATTGCCATCGTTATCCAATACAAACGACTTGGTTTCATGCTGGCGGCCCGCCTTTAAACCGGTAACTATTTTTTCGGGCTGATCCGGGTTAATAACTTCATTTTTATCATTCACCTTATACCTGAACACCTCGGTGTTGGATGAAGCATACAGGTACCTGTTTTTTAAATAAACCTCGGTACCACCGTAACTGCCAAAGCTCGATTTGAGTTCGGCTTTGCCATTTTTAGCTTCATGAAATACTAAAATACCTTTACCTTCTTTGTTAACCCTTGCAAGCTTTACATAAATATCGCCTTGTGGCGTAACCACTAAATGCCTCGCCTTGGCACCCGTTTCGGCAACTTTTAAGGCGCCAAATCCGATGGGCAATTTTAAACCGGCATTATCGGCATCGGGCACTATATCGGCTGCCGGTTTTAGGGCATAAAGTGTTACGCTTACTGCAAGCGTTGTAAGTATTATTATTGACCTGGATAGTTTACTTTTCATGCAATTATTTATTTTATTAAAGTTCCTTTTTATTCACATCCGCCATCCTGGAGTTTGCAACCGGCAAACTGTTGTATATGTTAAAATCCTTTACTTCATTTAAAACAAATGCCGGTGTATTGGCTGCTTTCTGCACTTTAATATGCTGAAAATCGGCACCGGTTACATGATCAAGTATAAATGCGGGGCGAAGATCCTCATCAATATAACTTACCTCCACATCGTTCATTTTAAGATCTTTAACATTGCGGATAAAGAAACCGTAGGACGGCATTGTACCAAAACGATATGGTTCGGGATATTCTTTTTCTAAACCAGGCACTTCACGTGTTGATTGCTCTTTAGTACCGCCACCTTTGTAATAGATCCTGATGTTACTTAACCGCAGGTCTTCAATATCATGGCCGGGGATTCCGCTTATGATTGCGCCATGCTTATTATCGGCATTATAGCATACCACATTGCTGATGATAACTCGTCTGAGCACGCCTACCGGTGTACCTTCCGGCCCACGCATGCGTGCTCCTAACCGAACAAAGATTGGTGCGTTTACAATATCGCGCATGGTAATATTGGTAATGGTAACATCTTCTAAAAGCGCGCCATCAACAGTTTCAAGAGCCAAACCACGGCAATAATCAAATACACAATTTGAAATGGTGACATTCTTAAATCCACCATTTGATTCGGTGCCCATTTTTATACGGCCTGTAGGATTACCATCAGAGTATTTTTTTTCATTCCGTTTAAAAGTACCGTCTAAAAACGAACCTTCATCATAACCGCTTACCTGGCAGTTGGTGATGGTAACATTTTCTGTAGCGCGGGCAAAGCCAAGCCCAAAGGTGCTTTTCAAACATATACCATCATCATAGGGCGAGTTAACACTGCAATTGGAAATACGCACATTACGGCAGCAGTCAATATCCATCCCGTCACGGTTGGTATCCATCTTCACATTATCAATGGTAAAATTATCTATCCCGGTAGCCAGGATGCCAAACCAGCCGCCATGTAATATGGATATGTCTTTAATGATCACATTGCGGCATAAATAAAGGCTGATGGTTTTGTTCGGGCGCTTGTCATCTTCTCCTTTATTACTC